>NZ_JBNCAB010000037.1:0-67223 GCF_049805555.1 Burkholderia sp. DN3021
GTGCGGATTCCCGTGTGAAAGTAGGTAATCGTCAGGCTCCCTCAAGCCAGAAACCCCCGCCCAAAAGGCGGGGGTTTTTGCATTGGCGCGGCGGAAATGCGGGCCGCGCCGGGCAAGGGGTAGCGTGCTCCATCATCGCATCCCGTCGGCATCCGCCGGAGATCAGCCGTCTTCCATCTACCTGCGCCCACCGCGGAACGAAGCCGCGTGATTTGGTACGATCGAAATGTCGTCGGCGATTGCATACGTCGACGTTCACGTTCGAAACCGGGGCTTGATGGAGAGGGCGGGGAATGAATATCGGTGACGCGTCGCGCGCATCCGGAGTCAGCGCAAAAATGATCCGGTACTACGAGCAGGTCGGCCTTCTTGCGCCGAGCAAGCGTACCGACGCCGGCTACCGGATCTACGGCGCGGACGAAATCCACGTCCTGCGCTTCATCCGTCAGGCGCGACGGCTTGGTTTTCTCGTCGAGGACATCCGCAAGCTGCTGATGCTCTGGCAAGACCGCTCCCGCGCCAGCGCCGAGGTGAAGTCGATCGCCCTCGAGCACGTGGCCGAACTCGACAGGCGCATCGCGGAGCTGAGCGACATGCGCGATACGCTGGCCGACCTGGCCGCGCACTGCCATGGTGACGGACGGCCCGAATGCCCGATTTTGGCGCGCCTGGCCGATCCCGTCAGCGAACCAGATTAGTGCGTGTGCTCAAAGCCCGAAATGGGCACCCGACTCAACCCATATAAAAATCAATGAGTTAGCTTGGGTGGGTGCGCACCCATTCCGAACTGGAATGGTTTCCATGCAAGTATTTCATTAGCATCTTGGTGCGGCGTCGCTATAATTCGGGAATACCCTATACGGGAAATCCCTGAATCTCGATTCGCCAGGGGTCCCCCTTCCTTGGAGAACATCATGATCGCCTACATCGTCGAAAAGCTGAGCAACTGGTTCGAATCCGCAGAACGTGAGCGCCGTGAGGCTTACCTCGCCACGTCGTCGGACATCGTCCAGCTCGAGCACCGCATCCGCTCGCTCGAAACCAATGGCTACTCGCTGTAATCCGAGTCACCGTCAGGTGCCGTACGGCACCGACCGATAAGCGGGCCCCGTGTTGACGGGGCTTTGTTTTTTGTGCGCCGGATCTGGCGCAATCGACGATGCGGCGCTATGGTATGGACCTGCTTTTCACCGTGAAGGACACGATCATGCGTTTGCGTCTCGATGTGCGTCGCAGTGCCCGCGCGCGTCTCGTTCTGGGCGCGGCCATGCTTGTCCATGGCTTCGCGGCCGGTGCCGCGACTTCGTCCAAACCGCTGATTCTCGATACGCAGCGCGGTATCCAGGACGGCAAGGGCGGGCTGGTGCTGCAGACAGCGCCGTTGTCTTCCGAGCCGATCGTCGAGCCGGCGGGCATGCGGGCTCCGGCCGGGCAAGTGCCGAACACGTCGGTGCCGCTGTTCGTCGCACCCTATATCAATGTGCCAGGCTGGGGCGTACCGCCGGCCAACCAACCGAGACTCGCACCGAGGCCGTAGCCGTAACGGCCGGTCGCCCGGTCAGTTTCCGCGGTGCTCGATCTGACAACGGGCGCCGCTATCCTGTCCCAGCACCTCGACCAGATAGGGCAGTGCCTCGTTCATGCTTTGCGCAAGCGTATACGGCGGATTCAGGATGAACATCCCGCTGCCGTAGAGGCCTAGTCCATCGGCAGGCGGATTCGATACCGTCAGCGTCAGATGCAGCCAGTTGTTCGGTTGCAGGCGCTTCAACTGCTCGGGAAAGCGCTGCGATTCCGTCCGCATGACCTGCGGATACCAGATCGCGTAGCAGCCCGTCGCGAAACGCTTCAGGCATTCCGCCACACAGCTTACCGTGCGCGCGTAATCCTTCTTGTCCTCGTACGACGGGTCGATCAGCACGAGTGCGCGTCGCGGCGGCGGCGGCAGCAGCGCCTTGATGCCTTCGAAGCCGTCGCCGGCGAAGATCATCGCGCGTCGCCCGGCGTCGCGGAAGTTGTGGCGCAGCACGTCGATTTCCGTCGTGTGCATTTCAAACAGGCGCATCCGGTCCTGTTCGCGCATCGATCGCCATGCGATATACGGGGAACCAGGGTAGAAGCGCAGTTCGCCGTCGTCGTTCAGTGCGCGTACTTCGTCCACATAATCGCCCAGCGCTTCCGGCAGGTTCTTGTCGTTCCACAGCCTGCCGATGCCGGTGTCGAATTCCGCCGTCTTTGCCGCGTAGCCGTCGCGCAGCGAGTACACGCCGGCACCGGCATGCGTGTCGATGTACCAGTACGACTTGTCTTTCTTGTTCAGGTAGCGCAGCAGTTGGACGACGACGGCGTGCTTGAGCACGTCCGCGTGATTGCCTGCGTGAAAACCGTGACGATAACTGAGCATGGCGGGCTGCCTGAAACAGAAGGTGAATCGATGAAAGCGGTCGATCGGGCGCGGCTGTCAGGCCGGGCGCCGATGCGGCCGCGTATTGTACGCGAGTGGCCGTGAGTCGCCTTACTCGTATGCGTTGCCGACCACCTCCTCGATGCGTTGCTTCACATCCGGCGTCAACTTCGCGACGACGTCGAGCGCGCGCATGTTCTCGCCGATCTGCTCGATTCGCGATGCGCCGGTGATCACCGAGCTCACGCGCGGATTCGCGAGCACCCACGCGATCGCGAGCTGGCCCGTGCTGCAGCCGAGGTCGGCCGCGATCCCGCCGAGCCGTTCGACGATGTTGTTGCTGGCCTGATCGGTCAGGCGGTCGCGCATCCAGTCGTAACCCTGCAGCTGCGCGCGGCTGCCCGGCGGCACGCCGTTGCGATACTTGCCGGTGAGCAGGCCCGATGCCAGCGGGCTCCAGGTCGTGAGGCCGAGGCCGTAGTCGTCGTAGAGCCGCGCATATTCCTGTTCGACCCGCGTGCGGTGGAACAGGTTGTACTGGGGTTGCTCGACGACCGGCTTGTGCAGGTGATGCCGTTCGGCGATCTCGCACGCGGCGCGGATCTCGTCGGCGCTCCATTCCGACGTGCCCCAGTACAACGCCTTGCCGCGCACGATCATGTCGCTCATCGCCCAGACGGTTTCCTCGATCGGGGTGTTCGGATCGGGCCGATGGCAATAGACGAGGTCGACATAATCGAGCTGCAGCCGGCGCAGCGAGCCGTCGATCGCGTTCAGCAGGTATTTCCGGTTCAGCGTGTGATACTGGTTCGGTGCTTCCGCGAGCCCCCAGAAGAACTTCGTGGACACGATATAGCTGATGCGCGGCCAGTCGAGCGATTTGAGCGCGTGGCCCATGATTTCCTCGGATTTGCCGCCGGCGTAAACCTCGGCGTTGTCGAAGAAATTGACACCCGCGTCGCGGGCCGCGGCGAGGCATTCCCGCGCGACCCGCTGGTCGACCTGGTTGCCGTACGTGACCCACGAGCCGAGCGAGAGCGCGCTGATCTGCAGGCCGGAACGGCCTAGCCGTCGATAGTGCATGCGAACCTCCTGCGTGACAGAACCGACCTTAAGCTTAGACGTTTTGCACGCGAACGGCGGGGCCGATCGTGCACAATGACGGCTGGCCCGCCGGTACGTCGCGCGATGAAAGCGGATGCGGCCGGCGCGTGTTTTATCGATCCGATAACGGGAGGAGACGGACATGGCAGCAGATCTGAATGGCAAGACCGCAGTCGTCACGGGCGCCGCAAGCGGCATCGGCAAGGAAATTGCGCTGGAACTCGCGAAAGCGGGCGCGGCTGTCGCGATCGCCGACCTGAACCAGGACGGCGCCAATGCGGTCGCCGACGAGATCAACAAGGCAGGCGGCAAGGCGATCGGCGTTGCGATGGACGTGACGAACGAGGAAGCCGTGAACAGCGGCATCGACAAGGTCGCCGAAACGTTCGGCTCGGTCGACATCCTCGTGTCGAACGCGGGCATCCAGATCGTCAACCCGATCGAGAACTACGCGTTCTCCGACTGGAAGAAGATGCAGGCGATCCACGTCGACGGCGCATTCCTGACGACGAAGGCCGCGCTCAAGCACATGTACAAGGACGATCGCGGCGGCGTCGTGATCTACATGGGTTCGGTGCACTCGCACGAAGCGTCGCCGCTGAAGTCGGCGTACGTGACGGCCAAGCACGGCCTGCTCGGCCTCGCACGCGTGCTCGCGAAGGAAGGCGCGAAGCACAACGTGCGCTCGCACGTCGTGTGCCCGGGCTTCGTGCGCACGCCGCTGGTCGACAAGCAGATTCCGGAGCAGGCGAAGGAGCTCGGGATCAGCGAAGAGGAAGTGGTGAAGAAGGTGATGCTCGGCAACACGGTAGACGGCGTGTTCACGACGGTGCAGGACGTCGCGCAGACGGTGCTGTTCCTGTCGGCGTTCCCGAGCGCCGCGCTCACCGGCCAGTCGTTCATCGTCAGCCACGGCTGGTTCATGCAGTAACGCACAGTAACGCGGGCGCGAGCGGCGTAGCCGCCCGCTGCGTCGAACGGTACAAAAAAAACGCGCTCACTTGGGAGCGCGTTTTTCATTTCGGCGGGGCAGGGCGGGGCCGGCGACGGCTGCCGCCTGCCGGTGCCGGGTTACTTCAGCACGGCTGCGATTGCATTGGCGACCACGTCGAGGTTGCGCGTGTTCAGCGCTGCGACGCAGATCCGGCCCGTGCCGACCGCATAGATGCCGAACTCGTCGCGCAGGCGATCGACTTGCGCCGAGGTCAGGCCCGAATACGAGAACATCCCGCGCTGCGCGTTGATGAAGCTGAAGTCGCGATCGACGCCGCTCGCCTTCAGGCGCTCGACGAGGCCGTTGCGCATCGCGCGGATGCGATCGCGCATTTCACCGAGCTCCTGCACCCACGAAGCGTGCAGTTCCGGCGATGCGAGCACCGCTGCGACGACCGCACCGCCATGGGTCGGCGGGTTCGAGTAGTTCGTGCGGATCACGCGCTTCAGTTGCGACAGCACGCGCGTGGCTTCTTCCTTGCTCGACGTGATGATCGACAGCGCGCCGACGCGCTCGCCGTACAGCGAGAACGACTTCGAGAACGACGACGACACGAACGCGTTCAGGTCGGCCGCAGCAAACAGGCGCACGGCGGCCGCATCGGCCTCGATGTTCTCGCCGAAGCCCTGGTACGCCATGTCGAGGAACGGCACGAGGTTGCGCGCCTTCACGACGTCGACGATCTGTTGCCATTGCGCTTCGGTCAGGTCCACGCCGGTCGGGTTGTGGCAGCACGCGTGCAGCACGACGACCGTGCCTGCCGCATAGCCGTTCAGCGCCGACAGCATGCCTTCGAAGTTCACGCCGTTGGTGGCGGCGTCGTAATACGGGTACGCGACGACTTCGAAGCCGGCCGCTTCGAACAGTGCGCGGTGGTTTTCCCAGCTCGGATCGCTGATTGCGACCTTCACGTTCGGGTTCACGGTGCGCAGGAAATCGGCGCCGATCTTCAGTGCGCCCGTGCCGCCTAGTGCCTGGGCCGTGACCACGCGGCCCGCTGCGATCAGCGGCGAATCGTTGCCGAGCAGCAGCTTCTGCACGGCCGCATCGTAGGCGGCGATCCCGTCGATCGGCAGGTAGCCGCGCGGCAGGCCGGCCTCGACACGCACCTTCTCTGCTTCGCGAACCGCGCGCAGCAGCGGAATCTTGCCTTCTTCGTTCGTGTACACGCCGACGCCGAGGTTGACCTTGGTCGGACGCGCATCGGCGTTGAAGGCTTCGTTCAGGCCCAGGATCGGGTCGCGGGGAGCAAGCTGGACAGCGGAGAAGAGCGACATGATGATTCGGCAGTAGTGAAAAGAGGGTCAGGCTTTCAGCCGGCGGGGCGGGCGCAGCGAACCGCGCGCCAACGGGCGCGGCGCCGGAAAGCGCAGCAGCCTGCCATTGTAGCGAATTCGCGCTGGCGGGGGCGGGCGATTCGGCGGTGAATCGCGATTTCGGGCGGCCGTCGCGCGTCAGGAGCCGACAGCAGTTCGCGCGGCCGCGAAGCGCTAGAATGCTTTCTTTGCCCTCGCTCCGGCCGCATTCCATGTCCGAACATCATGCCGAAGTCGGCGACGCGCTCGACGAATCCAAATTCGTCACCTTCGAAGGGTCGCCGTTCCAGCTGTATCAACCGTATCCGCCCGCAGGCGACCAGCCGACCGCGATCGACACGCTCGTCGAAGGCATCGGCGACGGCCTTGCCTTCCAGACGCTGCTCGGCGTGACGGGTTCGGGCAAGACCTTCACGATGGCGAACACGATCGCGCGGCTCGGCCGCCCGGCGATCGTGTTCGCGCCGAACAAGACGCTCGCGGCACAGCTCTATGCCGAGTTCCGCGAGTTCTTCCCGCGCAACGCGGTCGAGTACTTCGTCTCGTACTACGACTACTATCAGCCTGAGGCCTACGTGCCGCAGCGCGACCTGTTCATCGAGAAGGATTCGTCGATCAACGAGCACATCGAGCAGATGCGGCTGTCGGCGACGAAGAGCCTGATGGAGCGCCGCGACGTGGTGATCGTCGCGACGGTGTCGGCGATCTACGGTATCGGCAACCCGTCCGAATATCACCAGATGATCCTGACGCTGCGCACCGGCGACAAGCTCGGCCAGCGCGACGTGATCGCGCGGCTGATCGCGATGCAATACACGCGCAACGAGCAGGATTTCCAGCGCGGCACGTTCCGCGTGCGCGGCGACACGATCGACATCTTCCCGGCCGAACATGCGGAAATGGCCGTGCGCGTCGAGCTGTTCGACGACGAGGTCGAGACACTGCATCTGTTCGACCCGCTGACCGGGCGCGTGCGGCAGAAGATTCCGCGCTTCACCGTGTATCCGTCGTCGCACTACGTGACGCCGCGCGATACCGTGATGCGCGCGGTCGAGACGATCAAGGACGAATTGCGCGAACGCCTCGAATTCTTCCACCGCGACGGCAAGCTCGTCGAGGCGCAGCGCCTCGAGCAGCGCACGCGCTTCGATCTCGAGATGCTGCAGGAGCTCGGCTTCTGCAAGGGCATCGAGAACTACTCGCGGCATTTCTCGGGCGCGGCGCCCGGCGAGCCGCCGCCGACGCTCGTCGACTACCTGCCGCCCGATGCGCTGATGCTGCTCGACGAATCGCACGTGCTGATCGGCCAGTTGAACGGCATGTACAACGGCGACCGCGCGCGCAAGGAAAACCTCGTCAATTACGGGTTTCGCCTGCCGTCGGCGCTCGACAACCGGCCGCTCAAGTTCCCCGAGTTCGAACGCAAGATGCGCCAGGTCGTGTTCGTGTCGGCCACGCCGGCCGACTACGAGAAGCGCGTGACGGGGCAGGTCGCCGAACAGGTCGTGCGGCCGACGGGGCTTGTCGATCCGGAAATCGAAGTGCGGCCGGCGAGCTCGCAGGTCGACGACGTGCTGACCGAGATCAACGCGCGCGTGAAGGCCGGCGAGCGCGTGCTGATCACCGTGCTGACGAAGCGCATGGCCGAACAGCTCACCGAATTTCTGGCCGACCATGGCGTCAAGGTGCGCTACCTGCACAGCGACATCGACACGGTCGAGCGTGTCGAGATCATCCGCGACCTGCGGCTCGGTACGTTCGACGTGCTGGTCGGGATCAACCTGCTGCGCGAGGGCCTCGACATTCCGGAAGTGTCGCTTGTCGCGATCCTCGATGCGGACAAGGAGGGCTTCCTGCGCGCCGAACGCTCGCTGATCCAGACGATCGGCCGCGCCGCGCGGAACGTGAACGGCAAGGCGATTCTCTATGCCGACACGATGACCGAGTCGATGAAGCGCGCAATCGGCGAAACCGAGCGGCGCCGCGCGAAGCAGATCGCGCACAACGAGAAAATGGGCATCACGCCGCGCGGCGTCGTGAAGCGCATCAAGGACATCATCGACGGCGTCTACAACGCGGACGAGGCGCGCGCGGAGCTGAAGGAAGCGCAGCAACGCGCGAAATTCGAGGACATGTCGGAAAAGCAGCTCGCGAAGGAAATCAAGCGTCTCGAGAAGCAGATGGCCGACTACGCGAAGAACCTCGAGTTCGAGAAGGCCGCCGCGACCCGCGACCAGCTTGCGCTGCTGCGCGAGCGCGTGTTCGGCGCAAACGTCGGCGACCACGTCAACGGCGGCCGGTAAGTCTTTCCAAACGTCACCGAAACCTGTCAGTAACAGGTCTGTAAGCCTTGTCGGATCAGGGTTTTACACGGTATCCGGTTTGTTCCGGAACAGGTTCGGTGCTAAACTTCGCAATTATTGAGAATAGTTCGCATTAACGTTCTTCATTGCGTTAGTGTTTCCAGCGAGCCGCCCCGGCGGCAGCTCGCATGTCGTCAAGATAGTCAGACAAATAACAAGGAGTGTCCATGTTGGGTTCTTCGTTCATCCGCACGACGGTTGCGGTGGTAGCGGCGCTTGCCGCGATGTCGGCCTCGGCGGCCGAATATCCGATCGGCAAGCAGCAGATCCAGGGCGGCATGGAAATCGGCGCGGTGTACCTGCAGCCGATCACGATGGACCCGGAAGGGATGATGCGCAAGGCGTCGGATTCCGATATCCACCTCGAGGCCGACATCCATGCGGTCAAGAACAACCCGACGGGTTTCGCGGAAGGCGACTGGATGCCGTACCTGCAGGTCGCGTACAAGCTGACGAAGCAGGGCGACACGAAGTGGAAGGCTGAAGGCGACCTGATGGGCATGGTCGCGAGCGACGGTCCGCACTACGGCGACAACGTGAAGCTGAACGGCCCGGGCAAGTACCACCTGACGATGGTCGTCAAGCCGCCGATGCAGTCGGGCCACATGGCGTTCGGCCGTCACGTCGACAAGGAAACGGGCGTGGGCGCATGGTTCAAGCCCATTACGCTCGAGTACGACTTCCCGTTCGCCGGTATCGGCAAGAAGGGCGGTTACTGATCGGCGGCATCACGAACGGCGCGCTTCGGCGCGCCGTCGGCGTAGAGAACCCAGAATGAAAATTCCCCAGAAAATCATCGCCGCAGCCGCTGCGTTGTGGCTTGCCGGCGCAGCGCACGCTGCCGATCTGCCGACGTTCAAGCTCGAGATGGCGGACGGCAAGCTGAATCCTGCCCGCATCGAAGTGCCGGCCGGCCAGCGTTTCAAGATCGAGATCAAGAACACCGGCAAGGGCGCGGCCGAATTCGAGAGCGTGCAACTGCGCAAGGAGAAGGTGCTCGCGCCGGGCGCCGATTCGTTCGTGGTCGTCGCTCCGCTGTCGCCGGGCGAATACAAGTTTTTCGACGATTTCCACCAGCAGGCACAGGGCGTGATCGTCGCGAAGTAACGCGTTTTATCTGCGCGCGGGCATGGCAGTCCGTTGCTCCGCGCGTCAGGAGGTATCGATGGGTCAGATCTTGTTCATCGTCTGGCGGGAGAGCGTCGAAGCGCTGCTCGTCGTCGGCATTCTCTATGCATGGCTGAAAAACGGCGACGACGACGCGCGCCGCGGCCTGCCTTTTCTCTGGGCCGGCGTCGGTGTCGGCTTGCTGATGGCGGTCGGCCTTGGTGCCGCGCTGGTCGGTTTCACCGAAGTGCTGTCCGGCGACGCGCAGGACTACTTCCAGACTGCGATGGTGCTGATCGCATGCGTGCTGATCGTGCAGATGGTGCTGTGGATGCGCCGACACGGCCGCACGCTGAAGCGCGACATGGAGCAATCGCTGCAGCAGAGCACGCGCGATTCGAACTGGTGGGGCGTCGCCGTGCTGGTCGCGCTCGCGATCGCACGCGAAGGCAGCGAGACGGTGATCTTCCTGTACGGTCTCGGGTTCGGCCAGTCGGGCCACGTCGACGGCAACCAGATGCTCGCGGTGCTGATCGGCCTCGGTCTCGCGTTCTTCACGTTCTATCTGCTGCAGCTCGGTGGCAAATACTTCTCGTGGCGGCATTTCTTCCGCGTCACCGAAGTGATGCTGCTGTTCCTCGGCGCGGGCCTGTTCCAGACCGGCGTCGACAAGCTGATCGACAAGGAAATCCTGCCGCTCGGCATCTCGCAGGTGTGGGACACGTCCGCGATCCTCGATGATTCGGGCACGTTCGGCTCGCTCGTCGCGACGCTGACCGGTTATCGCGCGCACCCGGCACTGACCAACCTGGTCGCCTATGCGGTGTACTGGGCGGTTGTCTGGCTGCTGATGAAGCGCGCGAGCCGTCGCCCGGCCGTTGCAGCAGGCCGCGCGGCATGAGCGTTGTCGCCGCAGCCAAGCCGGGCTGGCTCGCGCAGGCCGGCCAGTGGATGCAGCGCCACGGTGCGCTGATCCGCGGCATCCAGTGGGGCGTCGTCGCCGTCTACGCGTTCCTGATCATCGTGCCGGCGGTGTTGCCGCTGCCGGACGATTCCGCGCATCTATGGAACAACCTCACGCTGATCGCGCAATTCGCGTTCTGGGGCATCTGGTGGCCGTTCGTGCTGCTGTCGATGGTGATGCTCGGCCGCGTCTGGTGCGGCGTGCTGTGCCCGGAAGGTGCACTCACCGAATACGCGAGCAAGTTCGGCCGCGGCGGCCCGATTCCGCGCTGGATACGGTGGGGCGGCTGGCCGTTCGTCGCGTTCGGGATCACGACGATCTACGGGCAGATGGTGAGCGTGTACCAGTACCCGCTCGCGGTGTTGTTCGTGCTCGGAGGTTCGACCGTCGGCGCGATCGTGATCGGCGTGCTGTACGGCCGCGAGAAGCGCGTGTGGTGCAAGTACCTGTGTCCGGTCAACGGCGTATTCGGGCTGCTCGCGCGGCTCGCGCCGATGCGCTACAAGGTCGACGAGGATGCGTGGCGCCGTTCGTACAAGAATGGCGAGCATGGCCATCGCGTGATTCCGATCAACTGCGCACCGCTCGTGCCGTTGCGCAGCATGAAGGGCGCCGCGGCGTGCCATATGTGCGGCCGCTGCAGCGGGCACCGCGATGCGATCTCGCTGTCGTCGCGCTCGCCGTCCGACGAGGTCGTGAACCTTGGCGCGCAGCAGGCGAACCCGTGGGATACCGCGCTGATCCTGTACGGCCTGCTCGGCGTCGCGATCGGCGCGTTCCACTGGACCGTCAGTCCGTGGTTCGTGCAGATCAAGCAATGGCTCGCGGGCTGGCTGATCGACCGTGACATCACCTGGCCGCTCGAAACCAATGCGCCTTGGTTCCTGCTCACGCATTATCCGGATCGCAACGACGTGTTCTCCTGGCTCGACGGCGGACTGATCGTCAGCTATATCGTCGGCACGGGGCTCGTGTACGGCACGGCGCTGCTGGTGCTGCTGGCCGGCGCTACGCTGATGCTCGGCCGCTTCGATCGCGTGCGGCTGCATCACCTCGCGCAGGCGCTGATCCCGATCGCGGGCGCAGGCGTGTTCCTCGGGCTGTCGGCAACGACGTTGTCGTTGCTGCGCGCCGAACACGTGCCGCTCGGCTGGGCGACCGACGTGCGCATCGCGATCCTGGTCGGCGCCAACGCGTGGAGTGCGTGGCTCGCGTGGAAAGTGACCGGGCGTTATGCGGCCTGGCCGCGCCGGCTCGCGGCATTCGCGTGGTTCGCCGTCGGGCTTGCGGTCGTCGACAGCGCATGGTGGTTGATGTTCTGGGGTTTCTGAAGCGGCTTGTGTGCAGCTTCGGCTGCGGTGCGAAGCCGCGAGGAAACAAGCGCGGTTCAGCTTTCAGCATGCATTGAGCGACAACGAACGCGGGCGACCTGCTTCACGCATTGGCTGCTCAAAAAAAAAGCGACACGTCGAAGGACGTGTCGCTTTTTTCTTCCTTGTGCGAGAACCAAAAAAGTGGCTTGGCTTGCTGCAACGGCTGCTTGAGTGTGTTTGCACGAAGGGGTCTAGATCTCGCGTGCAAGCCGTTACGCTGGCTAATGCCCAACACCTCTCAGGGAGGTGGTCCCCACAATACTCGGTCGCTACTTCGTCAGGATCAGTTTGCCGAGCCGTGTGGCACGCAACTGATAGGTCTCTCCGTTATGCGCGATGCTGATGTGGCTGTGGCCTTGCAGCAGCGCATCGCTGCTGACGACCCGCGTGCCTGCATCGCGGTTGCCGGCGGGCTTCGCCGGCGTTGTGACCGCTGCCGTCTTTTGACGGCTGCTGCCTGCAGTGCCGGTCGTGCGGCGCAAGGTCAGCGTGGTCGGGCGCATGGTGTCGGTCATTCGGTTGATCGGTGACTGTCGATACGATGGAATGAATTCTAAATGATAACTATTCCCATTTACAAAAACTCTTTATCGATCGAAGCGGTGAACTTGATAGCTTGAATCAAAGGGCGGCCCGCAGGCCGCCACCGGGTTCAGTGCAGCGGATCGGGGTCCTTGCGGCCCTGTGCGTATTCACGGATCAGGCGGACCGTGTCGATATCCGACGTGCGGTACGCTTCCTTGACGATTCCGTGCGTCTGCCGAGCTTCTTCGCTGTCGTCCGAGACGGTCAGCGTCGTGCGGTATTCGAAACGCAGGAACAGCTCGTGGTCTTCGCGCTCCTCGATCGTCATCGTCAGCGAGCCGCCGATCTCGCCATCGGCCGCGCGGATGTCGTAGCGGACCTGCTGGTTCGGCGTGAACGTGACGTGGTCGCGTACGGTCGCGTGGCCGTAGTGCAGTTCACGTTCGAGCGTCGTTTCCGTCCGTTCGTGGACGACGCAGCTATCGAGGCCGAGCACGAACAGCTGCGGCTGTTCGGCGCGCAGCACGAGGCCTTCCCAGAGCTGGTCGCGGGTGAGGGTCGGCACGGCCGGATCGTCGGAGTTGATCTGGATCAGGTGTTCGAAGTTCAAGGGTACGAATTCCTTCTGGTGGTGGGCGGCCACATGGTTCAAGAAGTTATTGTGACGCAAAACCATCCGTTTCGCGGCACCTGCCGCCCCCGATCGGGCGTCAGGCTTCGATGCGGCCCATGCGGCCGGTCTGGTAGTCGACGACGGCCTGCCGGATCTCTTCCTCGGTATTCATCACGAACGGGCCGTAGCGGACGATCGGCTCGTTGAGCGGCACGCCGCCGATCAGCAGCAGGTCGAGCGGCGTACCGCCGGCGGCGAACGTGACCGTGTCGCCGTCGTCGCCGTACACGATCATGTGCCGTGCATCGACAGCCTGCCTGTCGGGCCCGTAGAGGCCCGTTCCGTCGATTGGATAGGCAAACACGCGATAGCCGGCCGGCACGGGCTGCGTGACCGTCGCACCCGGTTCCAGCGTGAAATGCTGGTAGAGGATCGGCGTGCGCGTCTCGATCGCGGCCCGGACGCCGAACGCTTCGCCGGCGATGACGCGCACGCACGCGCGGCCGTCCGGCGACGTCGCGCTCGGAATGCGGTCGGCCGGAATCTCCTGATAGCGCGGCGCGATCATCTTGTCGCGGCGCGGCAGGTTGACCCATAGCTGGAAGCCGTGGGAGCGGCCGCCCGCCTGCGCGAACGCCGGATCGGGCATCTCGCTGTGCACGACGCCCGAGCCGGCCGTCATCCACTGCACGTCGCCGGGGCCGAGCGTGCCGGCATGGCCGGACGAGTCGCGATGGCGGAAGCGCCCGTCGAGTGCGTAGGTCACGGTTTCGAAGCCGCGATGCGGATGGTCGGGCGCGCCCACGGCTTCGCCGGGGGCGTAGTCGACGGGGCCCATTTCGTCGAGCAGCAGGAACGGATCGAAATCCATCAGCAGCCGGGTCGGGAACGGGCGGTGAACCACGAAGCCGCCGCCTTCGGTCGTGCGAAGCGCGGGGTATGTGCGGTCAAGCGAGCGAGCGGTCGTCATACGGAAGCCCTCGAAATCATCGGAATAGCGTTATTTTTGAAACATAGCGCTATTATATTGGGCGTTTAACCGTTCGATTTGCGGCGGTTCGCAATGGATTGTTCTGAAATTGGAACGATGACATGAATATCGATGCGCATAACCTGAACGACCTGATGTACTTTTCGCAGGTCGTCGAACATGGCGGTTTCTCGGCTGCGGAGCGCGTGCTGGGCATCTCGAAATCGCGCCTGTCGCGGCGCCTGACCGAGCTCGAGGCGGCGCTCGGCGTGCGCCTGCTGCAGCGCTCGACGCGCAAGCTCGCGCTGACCGAGGCGGGAGAGCTGTTCTACCAGCATTGCCAGGCGATGCTCGCCGAAGCGCAGGCCGCGATGAACGCAGTGCAGCAGTTGCGCTCGTCGCCGCGCGGCTCGGTGCGGGTCAGCGTGCCCGTCACGCTGTCGCAGACGATGTTGTCGCGCATCCTGCCCGAATTCCTGCGTCGTTATCCGGAGGTGAAGGTGCACGTCCGCGTGACAAACCGCGTGATCGACCTGTTCGAGGATTCGGTCGACGTCGCGCTGCGAGTTCGCTCGGAACCGCCGCAGAACGCCAACATCGTCGTGCGGCCGCTGTGGCGCACCGAGCAGATGCTGGTCGGCGCGCCGAGCCTGCTGAGCCAGAATGCGCCGCCGCTGGTGCCGGACGACCTGACTTACTTCGAGACGCTCGATACGCCGAGCGTCGACGGGCGGCATGTGTTCAACCTGATCGCGCCGGACGGTACGCGTCATGTGCACGAGCACGACCCGCGGCTCGTGACGGCCGACCTGATGACGATTCGCGAGGCCGTGCTCGACGGCCTCGGCATCGCGGCGCTGCCGGAGATGATGTACGGCAACGCGCTGCGCGCGGGCCAACTGTCGCCCGTGATGCCGGGCTGGACGCTGCCGGTGCCGCAACTATATGCGGTGTTCGTGTCGCGGCAGGGGATGCCGCCCGCAGTGCGTGCGTTTGTCGACTACCTGGTCGAGAAGCTCGATCACGGCGCCTACAAGGAGCCGGATTGCCCCGAGCGCGCAAAGAACGACGCGGCGGCCGATGCTTCGGCGACCTGAACACGACGCGCACGACGAGGCAAATTTGTTTTGTCATTGAAGCGTCGCCGGCAATCGCAAGTTTCAATCGCCGGAACCTTGAATGCGCGGGCGGGCGGGCCTATATTGAAATCCCATTTCGTGAAGGAAGTTTCTGAGCGAAATCAGGTGGCCGCATATATTGCGAGCCAGATAGGGCAGAACGCGCAGTCCGTGCAGACCACGGTAGCCGCATTTGCGTTGCTCGAGGCGCAACCGATACCGCCGAAGAGCCCGCCGCCCGAAGGCGCCCGCGTGCGCATGAAAAAAGGCCTTCATCTGGCGATGAAGGCCTTTTACTTTGGGGACGCCCGGTTAGGGGCGGCCGGTTAGGTACGCCCGGTCAGGGACGGCCGGCTAACTAGGTGCACCCCGCGAGGTGCGAAACGCGCGTGCGTTACTTCGCTTTCGCGCCCGGCTCCGTCACGAAGCCGAGCTTCGTCAGGCCGCCGGCCTGCGCATCCGACATCACTTCGGCCACATGCTCGTATGCAACCTTGCGGTCCGCACGCAGGTGCAACTCCGGCTGCGGCGTGCGTTTCGCCGCTTCCGCGATGCGTGCCTGCAACTGTTCGCGCGTGACCGTGTGGTCGTCCCACAGGATCGTGCCGTCGCCCTGGATCGCGACGTCGACCGTCTGCGGCTTTTCGTCGACGGGCTGGCTGCTGGCGTGCGGCAGGTCGATCTTCACCGCATGCTGCATCGCCGGGATCGTCACGAGAAAAATGATAAGGAGTACGAGCATCACGTCGACGAGCGGCGTCATGTTGATCTCGCTCATCACGGCATCGTCGTCATCGTCGCTGAAACCGGTGTTCATCGCCATGGTTCACCTCGCCTCAGCTGGCGCGCGTCGCGAGACGCAGGCCGTCGCGCGTCGACGACGATGCGAGGCTCGCGCCCGTCACGAAGTACGCGTGCAGACCGTGCGCGAAGCGGCGCAGCTTGCTGACGACACCCTTGTTCGCGCGGGTCAGTGCGTTGTAGCCGAGCACGGCCGGGATCGCGACGAACAGGCCGAAGGCGGTCATGATCAGCGATTCGCCGACCGGGCCCGCGACCTGGTCGATCGACGTCTGGCCGGTTGCGCCGATCGCGAGCAGTGCGTGGTAGATCCCCCAGACCGTGCCGAACAGGCCGACGAACGGTGCCGTGCTGCCGATCGACGCGAGGATCGCGAGACCGCTCTGCATGCGCGAGATGCCTTCGTCCATCGTGTCCTTCAGGCAGCGCGTGACCCAGTCCGACACGTCCATACGGTCGTGCAGGTGCGGTTGCGTCTGGTGGTGGTGATCGGCGGCTTCCTTGCCCGACAGCGCGAGTGCGAGGAACGGGTTGTCGTTCGGCGTCGATGCGGCGAGGCCGAGCTTCTTGACGCCGTCGTCGAAATTGTCCGAATGCCAGAACGCCTGTTCGGCGTTCTTCGTGAGGCGGTTCAGGCGAATCACGTTCCAGCCCTTGATGACGATCACGATCCACGACAGGACCGACATCACGAGCAGCGTGATCGCGATGGCGCGCGTGACGAAATCACCTTGCGCCCAGACGTGCGCGATACCGTAGCTTTGCATTTTTTTGTTTCCTTTGAATCTTCCGGATGAGGCAGGTTAGTCGGTGAGCCCGAAGCTGTAGGGCTGTGTACGGGCGGCGCGGATCGCCTGGCCGTTCTCGATGTACGGACGGCAGGTGGTCGAACGCATCGCGTCGAGTGCGGCATCGTCGAGGCGCGGGTAGCCGCTGCTCTTCTGCAGATCGATGCTTTCGATCTTGCCGGTCACGCCGACGACGAAGTGAACGTAGGCTGTACCCGATTCGCCGCGGCGGCGCGACATCGACGGATAGTCAGGCTTCACGAAGTTGCATTGGAGCGTCGGCACGTTCTTCGGCGCGCTGACCTGCATCGTCTCGCGAGCCGGGCCAGGCGCGGCGGCCGGTGCTGCGGGAGCGGGCGCGGCCGGAGCGGGCGTCGGATCGGCGGCCGCCGGCGCAGGTGTCGGCGACGGGGCCGGCGATTGCGTAACCGGCTGAGGTGTCGGTTTTGCCGCTTTCGGCACCGGCTTCGGCTCGACCTTCGGCTTCACGCGCGGCACCGGCTTCGGCGGTGCCGGTTGCGGAATCGATTCGGCCGCGACCTGCTGGGCGATCGGTGCGGGCGTGATGAGTTGCGCGGTGATCGCCTGGACCTCGACCGATTTCGGTGGCGGCGCATTGCGATGCAGCCAGGCGGCCGTCAGCATGACCGCGTGTGCGGCAAGCACACCGACCGCGACGACGATCACTCGGGGATTCATACGTGGTGCAGCCGGCAAGACGCCGGCAGGAGCGGAATGCGAAGCCTGCATGTTAGCTTGAAAGAACGATGTCGCACCCGGGGCGCGGCGGGTGAATCGGCATCACTTGCGGAAGATCAGCAGCGAGATGCAAACGGTGGTCACGAATCCGATCAGCAATTCCATCACAGGCTCCTTGGCGGGTAAGCCGCTGGCTCGCGCAGACGGTGGCTTGCTGACGGTCAAAACAAAAAATGCGGCCGGGGCCGCATGCGCATACTCGGCGCCGGTCAGGCGGCCTTGCGTTCGTAGAACGTGACCGGGATCGGGTGAGCGTGATGCTCGACACCGCACCGGCTCGCGCAGACGCCTTGCTCGGCCATGAGGTCGCGTACGGACTCCTCGCACTTGCCGCAGCACGTGGCCACGCCGAGCTCGAACTGGAGTTCATCGAAAGAGTTTGCGCCCTCAGCGAGGGACGCGCGAATCTTGCGATCGGAAACAGACTTGCACACGCAGACGATCATGATGAGTTGCGATAGCTAACGTTAATGCGAATTATTATCATTAATTTTGCTGGCGTTGACAAGTCCGGGTCGGGCTTTTTTTAAGGTCATCGGACCCTTGAAACGGCGGGGGCGGCGCAGCCGCGTCGGGAGAGGGCGTGCCGGCCCGCGTCAGGCGGTCGCGCAGGCGCGCGCGTTCGGCGAGGAAATGGTGACGGATTCGACCGGCGCATCGAGACCGAGCAGCGTCGACGCGAGCGCCTGCAATTGCCGGCCGTCGCCGGTCGAGCAGAAGCGGGGCGAGGCGACGGGCGTGCCGGCGGGTGCACGCAGGCCGTGCTGGTCGAGCACGCGCGCGAGCTGGAGCGCGATCGCGTCGCTCGTGTCGATGATCGCCATGCGGTCGCCGACAATGTCACGAATCGTTGCGGTGAGAAACGGGTAGTGCGTGCAGCCGAGGACAACCGTATCGGCGCCGTCGTCCAGCATCGGTTGCAGATAACTGTCGAGCAGCGCGCGCAGCGCGGGCGAACCCGTGTCGCCGTTCTCGATTGCCTGCACGAGCCCGTGGCCCGGCTGACAGATGAAGCGGCAGCCGGCGCCGTGACGTTCGAGCAGCGCCTGGAAGCGCGCGCTGCGCAGCGTCGCCTGGGTGGCGAGCGCGCCGGCGACGCCGCTCGCGGACTGCTGGACGGCCGGCTTGATGCCCGGCTCGACGCCGACGAGCGGGATTGCGAGATGCTCGCGTACCGCCGCGATCGACTGGGCGGTCGCCGTATTGCAGGCGACGACGAGCGCCTTCGCGCCCTGGCGGACAAACCATTCGCCGATCGCGAGCGTGCGCTCGGTGATGAATGCGTCGTCGCGTTCGCCGTACGGGATGTAGCGCGTATCGGCCGTATAGACGAACGATTCGCCGGGCAGGTGCGCGCGCACGGCGCGCAGCACCGACAGGCCGCCGAGCCCCGAATCGAAGATTCCGACAGGGGCGGCGTGCATCGCGGGAGCGGCTGGCTGGTTCGTCATCGTCATGCGGACGGCGCGGTGGCGGGCGGGGCGATTACTCGGCCGAACCCATCATCGATTGCTGGTAGTTCTGGAGGCCGACCTTGCCGATCAGGTCGATCTGCGTTTCCAGCCAGTCGATGTGCTCTTCGGTGTCGTCGAGGATCTTTTCGAAGATCTCGCGCGACACATAGTCGCGAACCGATTCGCAGTAGGCGATCGCTTCCTTGCACGTGGCCTGCGAGATCTGCTCGAGCTTCAGGTCGCACTTCAGGATTTCTTCGGTTTCCTCGCCGACGAGCAGCTTGTGCAGGTCCTGCAGGTTCGGCAGGCCGTCGAGCATGAACACGCGCTCGATCAGCCAGTCGGCGTGCTTCATTTCGCCGATCGACTCGTCGTACTCGTGCTTGCCGAGCTTGTCGAGGCCCCAGTGCTTGTACATGCGCGCATGCAGGAAGTACTGGTTGATCGCCGTGAGTTCGTTCTTCAGTTGGGCGTTCAGATATTCGATGACTTTCTTGTCGCCTTGCATGGCTGTTCCTTGTTCAGTGGGGCTTCAGAAACCGAACGATAATCGCTCGAACGAGAAAAGCCAAGCCTCGAAGCCTTGTCGGGCCTGCCTTTTGCGTGTAATGAGAATCAGCCTTGAATAACCGGCTGCATACAATAATGAGAACGGGAAGCAAAAAGGCCGGACTTCCGTCCGGCCTTTCGTGCGATCGCGCTTAAGCGGCTGCGACCGGGATCTTGCCGATCTTCGCCTGCCACTCCTTCGGACCGGTCTGGTGCACCGACGTGCCCGACGAATCGACCGCGACCGTCACCGGCATGTCCTGCACGTCGAACTCGTAGATCGCTTCCATGCCGAGGTCTTCGAACGCGAGCACCTTCGCGCCGCGGATCGCCTTCGACACGAGGTAGGCCGCGCCGCCGACCGCCATCAGGTAGGCCGCCTTGTGCTTCTTGATCGCGTCGATCGCGACCGGGCCGCGCTCGGCCTTGCCGACCATAGAGATCAGGCCCGTTTGCGCGAGCATCGTCTCGGTGAACTTGTCCATGCGCGTGGCCGTCGTCGGGCCGGCCGGGCCGACCACTTCGTCGCGCACCGGATCGACCGGCCCGACGTAGTAGATCACACGGTTCGTGAAGTCGACCGGCAGCTTCTCACCCTTCGCGAGCATGTCGGCGATGCGCTTGTGCGCGGCGTCGCGGCCGGTGAGCATCTTGCCCGACAGCAGCAGCGTCTGGCCCGGCGTCCAGCTCGCGACTTCTTCCGGCGTCAGCGTGTTCAGGTCGACGCGCTTGCTGGTTTCCGTGTTCGGTTCCCACTGGACCTTCGGCCAGGCGTCGAGCGACGGCGCTTCGAGCTTGGCCGGGCCCGAGCCGTCGAGCACGAAGTGCGCGTGGCGCGTGGCCGCGCAGTTCGGGATCAGTGCGACCGGCTTCGATGCCGCGTGCGTCGGCGCGGCCATGATCTTCACGTCGAGCACGGTCGCCAGGCCACCGAGGCCCTGCGCGCCGATGCCGAGCGCGTTGACCTTCTCGTGCAGTTCGACGCGCAGCTCCTCGACCCAGTCCTTCGGGCCGCGCGCGATGATTTCCTGGATGTCGATCGGCTCCATCAGCGATTCCTTCGCCATCAGCATCGCCTTCTCGGCGGTGCCGCCGATGCCGATCCCGAGCATGCCGGGCGGGCACCAGCCCGCGCCCATCGTCGGGACCGTCTTCAGCACCCAGTCGACGATCGAGTCGGACGGGTTCAGCATCACGAACTTCGACTTGTTCTCCGAGCCGCCGCCCTTCGCCGCGACCTGCACGTCGACTTTGTCGCCCGGCACGATCTCGTAGTGGATCACGGCCGGCGTGTTGTCCTTCGTGTTCTTGCGGGCGCCTTCCGGCGGGTTGACGATCGACGCGCGCAGCACGTTGTCCGGGTGCGTGTAACCACGACGCACGCCTTCGTTGATCATGTCGGTGAGGCCCATCGTCGCGCCGTCCCAGCGCACGTCCATGCCGACCTTCACGAAGATCGTGACGATGCCGGTGTCCTGGCAGATCGGGCGCTTGCCTTCCGCGCACATGCGGCTGTTCGTGAGGATCTGTGCGATCGCGTCCTTCGCGGCCGGGCTCTCTTCCAGCTCGTACGCGCGGCCGAGTGCCTGGATGTAGTCGAGCGGGTGGTAGTAGCTGATGTACTGCAGCGAATCCGCGATGCTCTGGATCAGGTCTTCCTGTTTGATGACGGTCATGGCTGAGACTCTGTGAGGACAGTGGGGAATGCGTTTTATGCGTTGACGGCTGCTTCGGCCGGCTGGCGGGACGCGGTCGCGGCGGGCGCATGCGTCTCGTGGAAATGGGCCGGGTGCGTGTGGGTCGTCAGGCGGTCGACCCACGCCATCACGAGCGCCGACACGAGGAACGACACGTGGATGAGAACCTGCCACATGATCGCGTGCGTCGTGTGCTGGTCGGGGTTGATGAAGGTCTTCAGCAGGTGGATCGACGAAATGCTGATCAGCGCCATCGACAGCTTGACCTTCAGCACGCCCGCGTTCACGTGGTCGAGCCATTCGGGCTCGTCGGGGTGGCCTTCGATGCCGAGGCGCGACACGAACGTTTCGTAACCGCCGACGATCACCATGATCAGCAGGTTCGAGATCATCACCACGTCGATCAGGCCGAGCACCGCGAGCATCACGCTGACTTCGTCGAGGCCGGCCGCATGCGACAGCAGGTGCCAGACTTCCTTCAGGAACAGGAACACGTAGACGGCCTGCGCGACGATCAGGCCCAGGTAAAGCGGAACCTGGAGCCAGCGGCTCATGAAAATCAGCGCGGGAAGCGGGCGAAGCGGGCGGCGGGCGGGGTGGCCGGGCGAATGCGGGGCGGACATGATGGCGGTGCGGGCGCGGTGCGCAGGTATCGGGGGTAATCTTGAAAAGGCGCGCTATTGTAACGCGTCGGCCGGCGCGACTGCAGCGACGCGCCGGCACTGGCGGGGACCGATCAGGATGCGGCCGCCGGCACGCGTTTTGCGCGCAGGCTCGCGAGCACGATGCCGGCGACGACGCACGCGAGCGCGATGCCGTGCGCGAGCGTCGGGCGCTCGCCGAGGAATGCGATCCCGTACGCGGCCGCGGCGATCGGCAGTACCGCGCTGAACACGCCGGCGAGGCTGCCCGGCACGTGCCGGATGCCTTTCATCCATAACCAGAACGAGAAGATGCTGGCCGACAGGCCATACCAGACGACGAGCGCCCACGTGCCGGCCGGCACGCTTGCGTAATCGAAATGCCACAGCGCCGTCGCGCCGAGCGGCAGCATCAGGAACAGGCCGAACAGGTGCGTGTACGCGCAGATGTCGATCGGCGCGAGCGTCTGCGTGAGCCGGCGCGACAGGATCACGTAGATCGATTCGCAGCACACGGCGCCTAGGATCAGCAGGTTGCCGGTCAGCGAGCCGGATGCGTCGCTGGGGGCGCCGTGCGCGGCCGCGCTGCCGTTGGCGAGGTTGATCGTCACGACGCCGGCGATCGCGAGCGCGATCGACACGAGCGCACGGCCGTTCGGTTTCTCGCGCAGGATCAGCCATGCGAACAGTGCGACGATCGCCGGGATCGTGCTGGTGATGACGCCGGCCGCCACCGCGCTCGTGCGCTGCACGCCGTTGAGCATCAGCAGCGTAAACATGAAGGTGCCGAAGAACGCCTGCAGGAACAGGTTCAGCCATTCGCCGCGCTTGACCGCGCGCATCTTCACGGGGCTGAACAGCGGCCACAGCACGGCGATCGCGATCACGAAGCGCAGCGTGGCGAGGATGGCGACGGGGACGAATGCAACGATGGATTTACCGATACCGACGTTGCTGCCGACGAACAGCATCGACAGGATGAGGAAGAGGGCGTAGCGATTCAAGCTGGAATCCGGGGGGCGAGTTCAGTTAGGATTGTAGGGTCGCGGTCGTTACAGCGTAAAGCGCCGCCCGGCGTGCGAAACGGCCATGCCGCGTAAGTGACGGGTAAGTTGGAGCGCTTATCGTGGAAATTGCCGCGCCGCACGTTCATCGTCGTGTGACGTGGTGCGGTGCAGCATCGCGCGCAGCCTTCGCGGCCGCGTGCGGATGGGTGGGAGACAGCGGCGCACATGCGCCGGCCAAGACGCGCGGCGCGCACGATCGCGCCGCCATGCAGAGGATTCATGTTCACCAAGGGGTTGTCGATGTCTGCGATTGAATCGGTTCTTCACGAAACCCGCCAGTTTGCGCCGCCCGCGGCGCTCGAGCAGGCGGCGGCCATTTCCGGCATGCCGGCCTATCGCGCGCTCGTCGCCGAGGCCGAGCGCGATTACGAAGGCTTCTGGGCGCGTCTCGCGCGCGAGGGCCTCGCGTGGCACAAGCCGTTCACGAAGGTGCTCGACGAGAGCAACGCGCCGTTATACAAGTGGTTCGACGACGGCGAGCTCAACGCGTCGTACAACTGCCTCGACCGCCACGTCGAAGCCGGCAACGGCGAGCGTGTCGCGGTGATCTTCGAAGCCGACGACGGCACCGTCACGCGCGTCACTTATGCCGATCTGCTGGCACGCGTGTCGCGCTTCGCGAACGCGCTGAAGAAACGCGGGATCGGCAAGGGCGATCGTGTCGTCATCTACATCCCGATGTCGATCGAAGGCATCGTCGCGATGCAGGCCTGCGCGCGCATCGGCGCGACGCACTCGGTCGTGTTCGGCGGCTTCTCCGCGAAATCGCTGAACGAGCGCCTCGTCGACGTCGGCGCGGTCGCGCTCGTCACGGCCGACGAGCAGGCGCGCGGCGGCAAGACGCTGCCGCTCAAGAGCATCGCCGACGAGGCGATCGCGATGGGCGGCTGCGAAGCGGTGAAGAGCGTGATCGTCTATCGCCGCACCGGCGGCAAGATCGACTGGCATGCGGGCCGCGACCTGTGGATGCATGAGATCGTGGACGGCGAAGCCGACCGCTGCGAGCCGGAATGGGTCGGCGCCGAGCATCCGCTGTTCATCCTGTATACGTCGGGCTCGACCGGCAAGCCGAAGGGCGTGCAGCACAGCACCGGCGGCTACCTGCTGTGGGCCGCGCAGACGATGAAGTGGACCTTCGACTGGAAGCCGACCGACGTGTTCTGGTGCACGGCCGACATCGGCTGGGTCACCGGTCATACGTACATCACGTACGGCCCGCTCGCGTGCGGCGGCACGCAGGTCGTGTTCGAAGGCGTGCCGACCTACCCGGACGCCGGCCGTTTCTGGAAGATGATCGGCGACCACAAGGTCAGCGTGTTCTACACCGCGCCGACCGCGATCCGTTCGCTGATCAAGGCGGCCGACGCCGACGACAAGGTGCATCCGAAGAGCTATGACCTGTCGAGCCTGCGCATCATCGGTACGGTCGGCGAGCCGATCAATCCGGAAGCGTGGATGTGGTATCACAAGCACGTCGGCCAGGAGCGCTGCCCGATCGTCGATACGTGGTGGCAGACCGAGACGGGCGGCCACATGATCACGCCGCTGCCGGGCGCGACGCCGACGGTGCCCGGTTCGTGCACGCTGCCGCTGCCGGGCATCATGGCCGCGGTGGTCGACGAGACGGGCCAGGACGTGCCGAACGGTCAGGGCGGCATCCTCGTCGTCAAGCGCCCGTGGCCCGCGATGATCCGCACGATCTGGGGCGACCCGGAGCGTTTCAAGAAGAGTTACTACCCGGAAGAACTCGGCGGCACGCTCTATCTCGCCGGCGACGGCACCGTGCGCGACAAGGACACCGGGTACTTCACGATCATGGGCCGCATCGACGACGTGCTGAACGTGTCGGGCCACCGGCTCGGCACGATGGAGATCGAGTCGGCGCTGGTGTCGCACGAGCTGGTTGCCGAGGCGGCCGTGGTCGGCCGGCCGGACGACACGACGGGCGAGGCAGTGGTCGCGTTCGTGGTGCTGAAGCGTTCGCGTCCGGAGGGCGAGGAAGCGGCGGCGCTCGCGAAGACGCTGCGCGACTGGGTCGGCAAGCAGATCGGGCCGATCGCGAAGCCGAAGGACATCCGCTTCGGCGACAACCTGCCGAAGACGCGCTCGGGCAAGATCATGCGGCGCCTGCTGCGCTCGCTCGCGAAGGGCGAGGCGATCACGCAGGACACGTCCACGCTCGAGAACCCGGCCATCCTCGATCAGCTCGCCGAAGTGCGCTGATCTCACCTGTCGTGCGCCACGCGCGCATGAGCCCCTGCGCGGCAATCCCGATTGTCCGCGCAGGGGCTTTTTGCTAAACAACGGCATGACCGTTCCGACTCGTCCGGCGCCTGTCGCGCCGCCGCCCGTTCCCGAACCGCTCGCGCGTGCCCACGCGCGCTACTGGCGCTTCAATGTCGCGTTGATCGCGGTGCTGATGGCGATCGGTTTCTCGGTGTCGTTCATCGTGCCGTTCTTCGGGCCCGCGCTCGCCGGGGTCCGGTTTGCCGGCTTCAGCCTGCCGTTCTATGTCGGCGCGCAGGGCGCGATTCTCGTGTACCTCGTGCTGATCGTCGTCTACATCGGGCTGATGCAACGCGCGGACCGTACGCTGCGCCGCGCGTACGACGACCATGCGGCGCGCACCGGCAATGCGCACGGCGGGCGCTGATTCATGCTGACGCATCGACTGATACGCGCATACGCGCTCTACACGCTGGGTTTTCTCGGGTTCGTGCTGCTGATGTGGCGGATCGAGCGCGCGACCGGCTCCGGTGTCTGGATCGGCTACGTGTTCCTGTTCGTGCCGATCGCCGTGTATGCGGTGATCGGGCTGCTGTCGCGCACGTCCGATCTCGTCGAATACTACGTGGCCGGGCGGCGCGTGCCGTCCGCGTTCAACGGGATGGCGACGGCGGCCGACTGGCTGTCGGCCGCGTCGTTCATCGGCCTGGCCGGATCGCTGTACTCGACTGGCTACGACGCGCTGGCGTACGTGATGGGCTGGACGGGCGGGTTTTGCCTCGTCGCCTTCCTGCTCGCGCCTTATGTGCGCAAGCTCGCGCGCTACACGATTCCCGACTTTCTCGGCACGCGCTTCTCGAGCACGGCCGTGCGCGCGCTGGCGGCCGGCGCGGCGATCCTGTGTTCGTTCGTGTACCTGGTCGCGCAGATCCAGGGGATCGGGTTGATCGCGACGCGCTTCATCGGCGTCGATTTCGCGATCGGGATCTTTTGCGGGCTCGCGGGCATTCTCGTGTGCTCGTTTCTCGGCGGGATGCGCGCGGTCACGTGGACGCAGGTCGCGCAGTACATCATCCTGATCAGCGCGATCCTGATTCCGGTGTCGCTGATCGCGATGAAGAACGGGCTCGGCCCCGTGCCGCAGTTCAATTACGGCAAGCTGATGGAGCGCGTCGCGGCGCGCGAGGCGCAGGTGCGCGATGCGGCCGACGAGCAGCAGGTGCGCGACGCGTATCGGCGGCAGGCTGCGGACATCCAGACGCGGCTCGACCGGTTGCCGGCGTCCTATGCGGACGCGCGCAGGCATCTCGTCGACCAGCTCGCCGACTTGCGGCGCCACAACGGGCCGCTGCGCGAGATCAGCCAGCGCGAGCGCGAGCTGGCCGACTTCCCGCGCGATCCGGCGGCGGCGCGCGTCGCGTGGACGCAGGCGCGCGACGATCTGCTGGCCCGTGCCGAGCCGCCCGTGCCGATGCACGAGCCGTTTCCCGCCGCGAGCGACGACGAACGCAAGCCGCGCGAGCGGAATTTCCTCGCGCTGCTGATGTGCCTGTCGCTCGGCACCGCGAGCCTGCCGCATATCCTGACGCGCTACAACACGACCACGTCGGTCGCGTCGGCGCGCCGCTCGGTCGGCTGGACGCTGTTCTTCATCGCGCTGTTCTACCTGAGCGTGCCGGTGCTCGCGGTGCTGATCAAGTACGAGATCCTTGCGAACCTCGTCGGGCGGCCGTTCGCCGAATTGCCGGCGTGGGTCACGCAATGGCATCACTTCGAACCCGACCTGATCAGCGTCGTCGAGGTGATTCGCGACGGCATCGTGCACTGGTCGGAAATTCAGATGCAGCCGGACATGGTCGTGCTGGCCGCGCCTGAGATCGCGGGGCTGCCGTATGTCGTGTCGGGGCTGATCGCGGCCGGCGCGCTTGCCGCGGCGCTGTCGACCGCGGACGGGCTGCTGCTGACGATCGCGAACGCGCTATCGCACGATGTCTATTACTGCATGGTGGCACCCGACGCATCGAGCCAGCGGCGCGTGACGATCTCGAAGGTGCTGCTGCTCGGCGTCGCGCTGTTCGCATCGTATGTCGCGTCGCTCAATACGGGGAAGATCCTGTTTCTCGTTGGCGCGGCGTTCTCGCTGGCGGCATCGAGCTTCTTTCCGGTGCTCGTGCTCGGCGTGTTCTGGAAGCGCACGACGACGCGCGGCGCGATCGCCGGGATGGTGACGGGGCTCGCGGTGTGCGTGTACTACATCGTGTCGACCTATCCGTACTTCACGCAGTTGACGGGGTTCGTGGGGCGCACGTGGTTCGGGATCGAGCCGATCAGTTCGGGCGTGTTCGGCGTGCCGGCGGGGTTTGCGGTGGCGATTGCGGTGAGTTTGTGCGATCGGCGGCCGGATGAGTATACGCGGGCGTTGGTGGATTACATCAGGCATCCGTGACGCGGGAGGCGGGTGGATGGGGAGGGTGTCGGCGCCCCAAACGCCCAAAACGCCCAAAACGAAAAGCCCCTTGATTTGTCGGGAAATCAAGGGGCTTCTTGCATTCTGGCGGAGAGAGGGGGATTCGAACCCCCGATAGGCGATTAACCTATACACGCTTTCCAGGCGTGCGACTTAAACCACTCATCCATCTCTCCGGAAGACCGAGAGTATAGCAAACTCTGGCGGCGGCCCGCCACTCCCTTGCACGCACGTCAGAAATCCGTCGTCATCGACAGCCACACCGACCGCGGATCGCCCTGCGTCAGATAGCTGCCGATCGTCGACGACCAGTACGACTTGTTTACGGCGTCCACGTACTGCCGTATAGGGGCGAACGTGCGATCATTGGCCGTCCGTATTCGTCGCATCAAATCGGGCCTGCCGGTTGCGCCCCGCGTGGCCGACCAGGACGATGCAATCCGCTCGCACGGCTCCCATCAGAAGGAACGCCACATCATGTCGCTCTCCGCCTTGCTCGCATTTGCCCTGATCCTGTCCGTCGGCGTCGCGACGCCCGGCCCGACGGTGTTGCTTGCGATGAGCAACGGTTCGCGATACGGCTTGCGTCACGCGATGGTCGGCATGCTCGGCGCCGTCACCGCCGACGTCGTGCTCGTCGCGCTGGTCGGGCTCGGCCTTGGCGTGCTGCTCGACGCGTCGGAAACGGCGTTCGTGACGCTGAAGCTGCTCGGCGCGGCGTGGCTCGCGTATGTCGGCATCCGGATGCTGATGTCGAGCGGCCATTCCACTGCAGCGCAGGAACCCGAGCACCCGACGCCCGGTTGCCGGACCGCGTTCCTGAAGAGCTTTTTCGTCGCGATGAGCAACCCGAAGTACTACCTGTTCATGTCCGCGCTGCTGCCGCAGTTCGTCGACCGGTCGCACGCGATCGCGCCGCAATACGCGATCCTCGCGGCGACGATCGTCGCGATCGACGTCATCGGGATGACCGGCTACGCGCTGCTCGGCGTGCATTCGGTGCGCGTATGGAAAGCGGCCGGGGAGAGGTGGCTGAACCGGGTCAGCGGGTCGCTGCTGCTGATGCTCGCGGGGTACGTCGCGCTGTATCGCAAGACCGCGAACTGATGCGGCGATGCATCGGGAAAGCGGCATGCTCAAGTCGGCGCGGCAATGAAGCCGGTCGATCGCTATACGCTCGAAACGCACGACGGTCCGTACGAAGCGTGGCCGTCACGCACGCGTGTGCTCGTGGACGGCGTGCGCTCCTGTCTCACCGTTTCCGGCTACGTGCTGCTCCGCCAGTTCGAGACGCCGGCTGCCTATCTGCTCGTCACCGACTATGACTGCTTTGAAAGATTATGAATTTTAAAATCCTGTCAGACGGTTTGCTCAAGGGATTCTAAAATCCTTCAAAAGTTCGTCATCGCCCTGACAATTTGATATGCTCGCCGAAAACGAGACGGGCAGCACTCCCAGGACGGACCAGCGGGCGTGGTTGCCCGATGCATAACGAAGTAAAATAAAATCCTGAGAGTCCCGCTGTGAATACAGCCGAATTGCTACGCGCATTTGCGTCCGGGGTGGTCGATCAGAATAATCGACCGATTCGCATGAACTGGGGGCCTGCCCAGAAGACGCTCGAGCAGGTGCTTGCTCTCCAGTATGCCGACGTCCGGGAAGGATTGATGACGGGCATCGAAGGGCATCTGACCTGCGTGTCCGCACGTGCCGATCTCCCGATCCGCAGCTTCATCGGGCTACCTGTCTCCGTCGAGATGACGACCGATCGCGGGCGTCTCCACACCATCAACGGTATCGTCACCGACGTTCGTACCGGACAGTCGGACGGGTCCCTGACCTGCTACCAGTTGACGATTCGCGACGTGCTGTCCGTGATGGAGCGGCGGACCAACTCGCGACTGTTTCGCACCAAGAGCCTGCCCGACATCCTTGCGGTGCTGCTTCAGGAGTGGCGCCAGCGCAGCTCCGCGCTCGCCGGCGCCTTCGAATTCGATCTGTCCGGCCTGCAAGGTGAGCGTTACCCGGCACGCGAACTTACGCGGCAGGTCAACGAGTCGGATGCGCACTTCATCCGGCGGCTGCTGCGGCGGGACGGTGCGACCGTATTCGTCAAGGCGGGCAAGGCGGGCGAGCGGGCGAACGGCAATGCGAACGACACGCCGGTGCATACGCTTGTCTTTGCCGACGACTCGATGAAGCTGCCGGAGACGGTTGCCGGCACCGTCCGTTACCACCGCGATGCAGCCACCGAAGAGCGCGATTCGATCACGCTGTGGGCGACGAGCCGCAGGTTGATTCCGGGCAAGATCGTCCGGCCGACGTGGGATTACAAGAGTGGCCGGATGTCGCAAACCGAACAGGCGACGATCGTCGACCAGGGCGACGGCGGCAATGACCTCGGGCATTTGCTGGCCGACGCCGTCATCGATATCCCGCACGCCGGAAATTCGTCGTCAGACCTCGACCGGATCGGTAAGGACCGGATGCTTGCGCACGAGTTGCGCGCCGAATCCGTCGACGGCGTGAGCAATGTGCGCGATCTGGCCGTGGGCCACTGGTTTGCGCTCGCCGAGCATCCGCAACTCGATACGTTGCCGGCCGAGCAGCGGCAGTTCGTCGTCACGTCGCTTCATCATCGCGTGCGGAACAACCTGCCGAAGGAACTGAACGAGCGCGCGCAGTCGCTGTTCGCGGCAAGCCGCGTGCTGTTCAACGCCATGCCGACCGATGTGAGCAGCAAGCCGGGCGATGAAAGCGACACGCGCTACGAGAACACGTTCTCGTGCGTGCGGCGCGGCGTGCCGCTGACGCCTGCCTACGATCCCCATGTCGACCTGCCGCCCGTGCATCCGATGACGGCCGTCGTCGTCGGGCCGCAGGGAGAGGAGGTGTTTTGCGATGAAATGGGCCGCATCCGTGTGCGGATCCAGGGGCTGAACGCAGACGATCACGCGCACGCGCAGGGCGCCGGGACGAGCGGCACGCCGTCCGACAGCGCGCCGGTACGCGTTGCCTGCGCGCTCGCCGGGCCGAGCTTCGGCGCGAATACCTTGCCGCGCGTCGGCATGGAGGTGCTGATCGGCCATATCGGCGGCGATCCGGACCGGCTCGTCGTAATGGGCGTGCTGGCCAACGGGCCGAACATGCCGGCGACCTTCAGCCATACCGGTGCGCTGCCGGGCAACCGCTATCTGTCCGGCACGAAGACGAAGGAAATCAAGGGGCAGCGATACAACCAGATCCGCTTCGACGATACGCCGGGGCAGATCAGCAGCCAGCTGGCGAGCGAGCACGCGTACAGCCAGTTGAACCTCGGCTATCTGACGCAGCCGCGCGATAACGGCCAGGGCGCGGCGCGTGGCGAAGGCGCCGAATTGCGCAGCGATGCGCACGTGGCGATTCGTAGTGGCAAGGCGATGCTGATCTCGGCCTGGGAACGGCTGCGTGCGAGTGACGGTCACCTCGCGCGGGACGAGTATCTGCAACTGATGCAGGAATGCGTCGAATTGTTCAAGAGTCTCGGCGGCTATGCGGGCCAGCATCAGGGTGTTGCACCGGATACGCAGCCGCACGACGCGCTCATGACGACGGTGAAAGGCTGGCCGAACGGGGAAGCGTCCGGGGGCGGCGAGTCGTCAGGCGCGTCGGTGGCCGCGATCGGGATCACCGCGCCCGCCGGGATCAGCATGGCGACGCCGAAGACCGTCACGACCCATGCGGGCGGTAATGTCGATATCGTCGCGCAGAACCACCTGCAATACACGAGCGGGCAGCGGATCAACCTGCAGGCCGGGCATGGCGTGGCCATGTTCGCGCACAGCGAAGGGGTTTCTGCGATAGCCAACCAGGGGAAGGTTACGCTGCAGAGCCAGAACGACGATACGCAGATCGATTCGGCGAAAAACATCCAAATGACGGCGGGAGGCGGGAAGCTCGCGGGCATGGCCAGCGAGCAGGTCGTGTTCGTGACCTCGGGCGGCGCGTATCTGAAGCTGCATGGCGGGGATATCGAGCTCGGATGTCCGGGGAGTTTTACCGTCAAGTCCGCATCGCATACGTGGGCCGGGCCGGCGAGCATGAGCGCCGATTTTCCGAAGTTCGATCAGGGCTCGCTGGGGCGGGTGCCGAAGCTGGTCAGGGCCACCGACGGGCAACCGGTCGAAGGCATGGAGGCCGAGGTGCGGAAGGCGTCGGGCGAGTTGATCAAGGGGAAGACCGACGCGCAAGGCAAGCTGGCGCCGGTCAGCAGCGATCAGTTCGAACAATTGGCGGTTCGCTTTTTCAAGTCGAGAACCTGAGCTGAGTCTTCAAGAAAAACAACATGTTCAACTATAACTTTGCGCAAGACGCGAACGGGCAGACGCCGACGACCGATCCGTCGCAGATGCCGGTGGGCGGTGGAGTGGGGACGACGCTGTTCAACCGCAACGACCTTCAATGCGTGATGCAGATGCCGCTGCCGGGCGTCGTCATTTTCGTTCACGGGGTGAATTCGGAGGGCGAATGGTTCAAGGAGGCCGAGAAAGGACTGTGCGACGGATTGAACCGGCGCATGGGGCGTTATGACGATCAGTTGTTTCACTGCGGGCCGGTGGCCGGGCAGATGACGCCGGTCAGCTATATCGACAGTTTGACGCCTGACGGATTCCTGAATCCGGATATGTCATCGCAGACGTACATCAAGCCCGATCCGTCCTTTTCACCCGTCATTCACTTTCGGTGGGGCTATTCCGCGAACGCGGAGGAGCTGAAGGAGTATGGCGACAAGATCATGCTCAACGAGAAGAATTACTGGGGCGGAGGCCCTTTCGCGGGAGGGTGTTCGAGCCTGCCGGATCTGTGGAACGATGGGCTGAACGACCGGCTCTTCCTGTGGTTGACCGTTCAGCACATGAATGGCATCGGCAATCGCAAGATCTACTCGACTCCGCCGCGCATTTACGGCGTGCTTGGGGCACTGCGGCTTGCGCGCCTGGTCGAATCGATTCGCAAGAGACAGGCTGACGCGCCGATCACGATCGTGTGCCATAGCCAGGGAAACATGATTGGTCTCGCCGCAGCATTTCTCGGCGACCGTTTGCCCGAGGTAACGGATCAGTGGGGCAAGAGCGGGCGCTGCGTTGCGGACACCTATGTTCTCGCCAATCCCCCGTACAGCCTTGTGGAAAGCAACATGACTGACACTTGGGCACAGCGCGGGGTCCGCGACAAGGACGGGCACGTGGGGCGCGAGACCTATGTCGCGCGCAAGGAAACGCTACGGGAGTACTTCGATATCCTTCGCGCCCGGGCCGATCTGGAGATGCCTGCGGAGGATCTCGATCGCGCGATGGAAAACGCGCGACCGTCGAAGAATGGCGGGAAACCGTATAGCGCAGCCAAGGACCGAGAGGCGCACGGGTTGTACCAGAAAAACACCTACGGGAGAGTGACGTTGTACTGCTGCCCGCATGACCAGGTGATTTCCGCACTGACCGTCCAGGGAATCGGCTGGCGCGGCATGTGTATCGACGAGATCAATGCGACAAACGGGTGGGGCGTTTTCTCGCAACGTGTGTTCGCATCGAATATCCAGGTGGGCGGTGAAACCAAGCTGTACCGGTATTGGCAGGATGACTGGCGCAAGGACAAGAACGAAAAGGAAGGCTTCTGGTATCCGTCGTCACCGCCTGCACGGTATGGCCTTGGACGAGGCATGCATTCAAATGAAGGGTTGTTCACGAAATTCATCACGCTTGTAACGAGCCCAGCCCTCTATCTGTTCAATTTGACGGACATGAAGGTCAATGCTGATCCGCCGAAAGATTGGGAAATCCCGATTACGGCTCCGATGCTCGATAAAGAAACACGCTTCGAGCCGCAGGCGTTGCGCTACGGCAAACCATCGGGCGCTTGCGACGGGCAGGGGAAACCGATCGAGGAAGGGCGCTTCAACGAGGGTTACGATCCGCCGTCGGCTGCACGCGATGCTGGTAAGGAAAACAAGCGAGACGACGATCCGTACGACAACTTCGACACGAAGTCGGAAAAGTTCAAGACCGAGGGTGACGCGCTGAAAGCGAAGGGTGATGCTGAATCGGAGGCTGCGCAACGGTATGAGGATCATTCGATTCTTCGTATGGAAGCGAGAAGGTCGAAGAATCGCGAATGGGTGGACGAGGAAGGAAGGGTGGTCGGAGAGGATGACCCATCAGTCGCATCAGCAGACTACGCCGAATGGCGGAACAAGGAAGTCTTCGACATTCTGAATGGGGGCGACAAGAATAACCCTACCAACCATTCGACCATCATGACCAACAAGGAGCATGCTGAAAAGGCATTGGCTTATGATGTGGCAATCGGGCTGTGTTATTTGACAGAGCTTGATTTTTACAGGTTGAGGATCGAGGCCGATTGGAGATTCGTTGAAGGGTTGAATAAGGATAATTCGAGTCGGAAATTTTCCGAGTACATTTCATTCGGAAAATTTGAGAAAAAATTTCTGCAAGATTGGGTGAAAGTAGACAAGACTGCTGCGATGCCATCGAAAATACATGACGAGCGTGATGGGGGATTCTTCATGAAGATCGGGAGTATTCTATGAGCGCGGTCATCGCCACGTGGCCTCGTCGCGCAGGACTTGCGTGCGTTGTGATGATCCTGGCCTCGTCGGTCTCGCTCGCGCTGTCGATTGCCGCCGGCGATACGTCGAGCGTGCTATCAAATTTGGGAGAGTTGATGAAGCGAATAGTGTTGCTGCCGGGACTGCTGGCAATCGTGGCGTTTGCGTTGACGACGGCTCTGTCGGCGCCGAAAGCGGTAGCCGCTTCATCCGTCGGCAAGGTGAATGCTGGCGTGGCTGCGGAGTCGTCAAGACCCTTTGTGGCGCAAGTGGTGGGTCTTGAATGGATGAACCCGTTGCAGAGACGAGACTATCCGACAGAGTGGCAGTTGTTGTGGACACTTGAGTTGGTTAAGCCAAATAGTAGCGACGATATGGTTCGGACAAATCCGAAAAAGTACTCGACTCTACAGCCGATTTCAATTGTGGCGGACGGCCAGTGGGGTAGCGAGTCATTCGAGGGGTTTTATGAAAAATATATCGATAAGCTGCTTGTTTTGTTTCGCACGCGTTACGTGACGAATTCCAATTATTTTTACACAGTCAAGTCTGACGACAAAAAGAAGTGGCGTGAATTGGCCGGTATTCGCGTTGAGCTTGCGATCCCGTCTGGTCGTCTGGATCCGGAGCGTGCGAAGGTGTATGTGCGCGACAACATGGTCAATGCGTATGAGATCGGTAACCCCTCGGCCAGAGATCTGTGGAGCCGCGATACGCCTCCCGATGTGCACGTGACGTCGGGGCAAGGGAATGCCGGTTTTACATCGTTGAACGCGGCCCTGGACTATCTCGCATCGCATCCGGACAAGAGCGTATGGGTGATGAACTGGGACGCGCCGAGTTTTCCTCCGAAGGATGGGCAAATCAACGAGAACATGGTGGTGCTGTTCCTCGCTGGCCCGGATCTGAAGACCGAGCGTGAGCCACTTGCTTGGATCGGTAAAGCTGCACGAAGCAACGTCAAGGATTTCGAGGCGAAACAAGGCGCGAGCCGCGCGGTACAGGCATGGAAGTCGACGATCGATACGGCGGCGAGTAATGCAGGCGTGCCGGTGTCGTCGGTAAATTACATCGTGCACGACGCGGGCAAGGGCAGCGATGCCGCATCGACACGAATTGCCTCACTATCGCAGACGTTGACGGAAGTGCTGCCGGAATACGATTTCCGTACGCAGACTTTCAATACGTCGGCATTGCTCGGCGACATGGGCGCCGGCGCGGCATTGACCGACGTGGCGCTGGCAATCGGCCGCGCGAATCACCTTGGTGGAAACGTGCTCGTGGCGGGAACGACAGACGCCGAGCATCCGACGGCAGTGGTGGTGGTCGCGCCGTCAAAACTGACGCCGATCGACGCAAGCAAGGACTGGTTCCGTGCACGTGGCGAAAACAACGCGTACTTGCCTTGGTGGGGGCGTCGCCACGATGCGCGGCCGGCGTCGCAAGGTTATTCGGAATAAGGAGCGCGCATGCGCGGAATCATTCGGGTCGGCGATGCGACGAGCCACGGGGGGCAGGTCGTGACCGGCAGCGCGGTCAGTGAAGTGATGGGGCGGCCGGTCGCCCGGCTCGGTGATACGTGCATCTGCCCAATCTCAGGGCATCAGGCGTGCTTTATCGCCGAAGGCGATCCGCAGGTCATCATCGACGGAAAACCCGCCGCTTTCGACGGTCACAAGACATCGTGCGGCGCGACGCTGATTTCGAGTCTGGCGTCGTCCGGGCGGGAATGAATTGCCGGATCGCTCGCCTCGAGAAATTCACTACGTTGCACGACAGCAGCGCTCCAGTTCGACGGAGTGCCGGACTGGTCCGCGTGGTTGACCGGTTCGATCTGGAACATCCATGCACCGCTTCACTCTTGTCGGACGCGCTGGGTTCGTCTCGATCGTCATGGCGACAATCTTGTCGGAACGACCGACATCGAACATCCGACCGCAGTGGTGGTCGTTGCACCTTCGAAACTCACACCGATTGACGCAAGCAAGGGACTGGTTCCGCGCACGCGGCGGAAACAACGCGTACTTGCCGCGGTGTGGCCGTCGTCACGATGCGGGTCCGGCAACGCAAGGTTATTCAGAGTAGGACCGACGCAGGGTGATTGGTGCGATACGGCCGCAGGTCCGCATATCGACGGGTACGCCACCTGATGAGTCGCGACAGTGTGCGGCATTAAGCAATCTGTAACAATCAGCGGAATAGCGCAAGTCGATTTCTTTCAAAATACCTTCTATTCGGCGCTTTCCGGGCCACCCGCGAAATCTGGATTCTCACTCCATCAAGGGGTTTGTCCGCGCCCTCCCGAAACTCGCGTCGAGGTTTTCATCGTCAACATTACAAGGCGTATGGAAAATGAAAGATGTGACTCCCTTGACGCACCGCACCGTCGCCATTTATTGTCCGTCTGCCGCCCGTGAGAGAGCACGGCGGTTATCGCGGATGTGCGCGTCGCGCGCACGACAACACGTAGCAAAAAGCAGAAAAGGAAACGTGGTAGCCACATGAAGCCGCTATTCGATGACAAGAAATCCGATGCGGTCAGCGATCGTCCTTCCACCCCGTCTTTGTCACCCGTCGCCGTGCCCGCCGCCACCGTCGTGCCGGCAGCGCAGCCGACTGAGCACGCGCGCCTGATCACCGTCGACGAGATCGACCAGCTCGGCGCGACGCAGGGTACGCGGATCGCCGCCTTCTCCCAGCAGATACTCGCGAGCGTCCGTGCGTCCGACGCCGACCAGTTCGGCGACAAGCTCAACGAACTGATCTCGACCGCGAAAGGACTCGACCCGCGCGGTGCCGACAAGGGCGGCTTCATCACGCAAGTCACGCGGCTGTTCCGCTCGACCAAGGAAAAGCTGCTGTCGCAATACGAGTCGGCGAGCAAGCGGATGGATACGCTCGTCGTCGAGCTCGAAAACCATGCGCAGCGCCAGAAGGCCGGCATCGACGAGCTCGAGCGGATGTACAACGACAACTATGCGCTGCACCAGGAGCTCGCGCAGTCGAAGGCGCACGGCGAATCGGCGCTCGCGACGCTGCGCGCGCATCTCGCGGCCGGCCAGCAGCCGGCGGACGACGCGTTCGCCGCGCAACGCCTGCTCGACGTGAAGCGCAAGGTCGACGCGCTCGAAAGCAAGCTCGACGACCTCGACCGCGCAATGCTGATGTCGAAGCAGCTCGCGCCGCAGATCCGGATGGAGCAGGACCAGAAACGCACGCTGACGTCGAAGTTCATGACGATCAAGATCGTGCTGATCCCCGCGTGGACCAACGCGTTCGCGCTCTACCTCGAGCAGCTCGGCACGAAGCGCGCGGCGGCGCTCGCGAACGCGACATATGACGCGGCCGACGAGGCGATCCGCGCGCAGGCCGACCTGAATCGCCAGAACGCGCAGGAAGTCGCGAAGCTCGGCCAGCGCCCGGTGATCTCGACCGACACGTTCGAATACGCGCAGCAGCAGCTGTTCGGCGCATTCGACGACGTCACGCAGATCATCGCCGACGGCAAGCGCCAGCGTGAGCAGGACGCGCCGCGCCTGCGCCAGCTCGAACAGGACCTGATCACCCGATTCGCTCCGAAGCATAACTAAGGAACACCGCATGATTACGCTTGAGAAACGCGCGGCGAAGGTCGCGATCGTCCTCGAAAAACGCCAGATCCTGAAGCCGCCCGTCGTGCGTGTCGGCGCGGCGCTCGACATCTCGGGCTCCGCGAAGCCGCTTTACCAGTCGGGCGTGATCCAGGAGACGCACGACCGGATCCTCGGCATCGCACTGAAGTTCGACGACAACGGCGAAGTCGATACGTGGACCTTTACCGAAGGCTACGACCGCCTGCCGACCGCGACGCCGGACAACTACGGCTCGTACATCTCCGATCACGTGCTCGAAGCCCGGATCGACAAGTGGGGCGGCACGCAGTACGCGCCGGTGATGAACGACATCGTCGACTTCTTCTTCCGCGCGCCGGAGCCGAAGCGCGAAGAAAAGCGCGGCTTCCTGAGCCGGCTGTTCGGCGGCGCGGACGAAGCGCCCGCGCCGGCCGCCTCCGCACCGGTGAACGGCCACCTGCCCGCATGGGTGCTGTTCGTCACCGACGGGCAGAACCCGAAGAACGACCGCAAGCGCGTGCGCCAGTTGATGGCCGAGTCTCAGCACTTTCCGCTGTACTGGTCGCTGGTCGGCGTCGGCGATCCGAACGAATTCGGCTTCCTCGCGGAAGTCGCGGACGAAATGCCGAACGTCGGCTTCCTGCATCTCGAGTCGCTCGATCTCAGCGACGAACAGATCTATGAACAGTTGATCACGCAGGAATTCTGCGACTGGGTGCGCGCGAAGTAAGCGCGGCCCGCATACCCCTTTTTCAAAACTCGATTACCCCATCATGTTGAAAGACTTCAAGATCCCGCTGTCGCTCACCGTGCTCGCGCTGGTCGCGGCCTATCTCCTCGGCGGCGTAAAGGACATGCTGATCGTCGCGGTCCTGTGCGTGCTCGAAATTTCGCTGTCGCTCGACAACGCGGTCGTCAATGCATCGGTGCTCAAGAACTGGTCGGAGAAGTGGCGCAACCGCTTCATGGTGTTCGGCCTGCCGGTTGCCGTGTTCGGCATGCGGCTCGTGTTCCCGCTGCTGATCGTCGCGGTGATCGGCCACATCGGAATGTGGGACGCGCTGACGCTCGCGATCGAATCGCCGGAGAAGTACGCGGCGATTCTGACCTCCGCGCATCACCAGGTGTCGGCGTTCGGCGGCGCGTTCCTGCTGATGGTGTTCTTCAAGTTCATGCTCGACACCGAGAAGGACGAGCACTGGATCGGTTTCCTCGAAGGCCCGATGCGCCATCTCGGCCGCATCACGGCGCTGGAAGTGGCGCTGACGCTCGCGATCGTGATCGTCGCGTCGTTCTATGTGCCGGCGGCCGAGCAGGTCAGCTTCCTGCTCGCGGGCGCGTTCGGCGTGATCAGCTTCGTGATTGCGCACGGCATCGGCGACCTGATCGGCGGCGAGGACACCGGCACGCGCGTTGTGCGCGAAGGCGTCGCGGGCTTCATGTATCTCGAAGTGCTCGATTCGTCGTTCAGCTTCGACGGCGTGATCGGCGCGTTCGCGCTGTCGAACAACATCTTCCTGATCGCGCTCGGCCTCGGCGTCGGCGCGGCCTACATCCGGGAGATGACGCTCGTGCTGCTGAAGAAGGGCACGCTCGCGCAGTATCGCTTTCTCGAGCACGGTGCGTTCTGGGCGATCGGTGCGCTCGCAACGATCATGTTCCTCGGCGTGAAGTTCGAGGTGCCCGAGGTTGTCACGGGCCTGATCGGTGCGGCGATGATCGCCGCGGCCGTGTGGTCGTCGATCGTCGTGCAACGCAAGGAAGACCGGACCGCGGTGGCGGGCAAGTAATACACGCGGCACGGACACCATCAACGAGGGGCCGCGCACGGCGCCCCGGCATTGCCGCCGGCGCAACGGCGGTTCCAGCAGAAGAGGTTCAGATGATCAATTTGTCGAAAGGCGGTCGCGTCAACCTGTCGAAGGAAGCGCCCGGCACGCAGAAATTCCGCATCGGTCTCGGTTGGGACGCGAACGCGACGGACACGGGCACGGATTTCGATCTCGACGTGTCGGTGTTCCTGTGCAAGTACGATGCGCAGACCAATCCGAAGCTGATCTCGGATCAGCACTTCGTGTTCTACAACAGCGAAGTGCGCACGATGGACCGCGAGGAAACCTTCATCCAGCCGGGCGACGATTTCCCGAAGCGCGGGATGCCGGCGTCGAAGTGCATGGGCGTCGTGCATAGCGGCGACAACCGCACGGGCAGCGGCGGCGGCGACGACGAAGTGATCTTCATCGACATGACGAAGCTTGCTGCCGACGTCGAGGAAATCTCGGTGGTCGTGACGATCGACCAGGCCGAAGCGCGTCGCCAGAATTTCGGACAGGTTCGCAACAGCTACATCCAGATCGCCGACGAGGTGTCGGGTGCGGTGATCGCGAAGTATGCGCTCGAGGAAGACTTCTCGATGGAGACGTCGGTGCAGGTCGGCAGCTTCTATCGTCGCGACGGCCACTTCATGTTCAAGGCGGTCGGCGCCGGTTACAACCGTGGCCTCGGCGATTTCGTGCGCGCGTACGGTGTCGCGGTCTGACTGGCGGCAGCCCGGCGTGCGGGAGACCGCCGCGCCGGGCAGGATGCAGCGATGACGAATCCGTCCGACGAGCCGAAGCGGCTCGAGTTCGATACGACGCCCGAGCGCACGCCCGGGCGTCTTGCGTTCGACGCGCCGTCCACGGCCGGTGTGCCGGCCGCGCGTGTGCCCGACCGGCCGGCGCCGCAGGCGCTCGACTTCGGGCCGGCGTCCGACAAGGCCGTGCGCGCGGCGAGCGCCGATGCGATCGGCCGCGCGCTGTTCGGCGAATCGAACCACCCGCTGCTCGAAGCGTGCTTCCGCGCCGCGCAGGCCAGCTTCCCGAATCTCTATCCCGACTACGCGCCGCGCATCGAGCGGCACATCCGGCAACTGGTGCCGCTCAAGCTCGCGACGGTCGCGACGATCGGCGACAGCGCGCTGGAGACGGCGGGCAACCTCGTCGAAGCCGTCGCGGCGACGACGCGCGAATTCAACGAACTTGGCGCGGCGGACATGATGGCCGGCCTGCTCGCGCAGGCGACGCGCAAGGCCGGCAGGTTCGAACGCTGGTTCGGCGCGGCGTCGATCCATGTCGACTACCGCGCGGCGCTCGGCGCGCTCAAGCAATCGCTCGGCTTCTTCCCGCGTCGCACCGAGGAGCTTGCCGCGAAGGTCCGCCATGCGGAAGAAAACCTCGTGATCGTGCTCGCGGCGCTGAGCGCGGTGGCGGACGTCGTGCGCGTGCCGGACGACGCGGGCGTCGAGCGCACGCTGTTCGACCGCCGCAACATCGTCGGGCAGGCGGTCCAGCAGATCCGGATGCAGCCCGCGCAACTGCGCGGGCTCGACGAGCGCGTGACCGACCTGCTGTCGCGCGCCGATCACCTGATGAACGTCGTGCTGCCCGCGGCACTGGCGGCGCGACCGCAGCGCTGAGCGAACGGCACGACGGCCACGTGCGCTTCGGCGCGCGTGGTCGCCGCCCGGGCCACGCTTCGTCACGCCGTTTCGCGCGCACTGGCGCGAGTCTGCTATCTTCCCGGGCATCTCATCGCTTTTCCGCCGATTCTCCATGACTGACCGCATCGTCGCCGCATTCGATTTCGACGGCACCATCACGACCACCGACAGCTTCCGCCACTTTGTCCGCTACGCAGTCGGCACGCCGCGCTTCGCGTGGGCCGGGCTGCGCGCGCTGCCGTGGATCGTCGCGATGAAGGCCGGGTTGCTGTCGCGCGGCGACGCGAAGGCGAAGTTCGCGTCGTTCGCGTTCGGGCCGGTTCGCGAGGACGCGCTCGATGCGCTGGCAAGCACTTTCGTCGGTACGACCCTGCCGCGCTTCGTGCGGCCGGAAATGCTCGAACGGATTCGCGAGCATCGGGCGCGCGGGCATGAAGTCGTGCTGGTCAGCGCGTCGCCGTCGCTGTATCTGGAGAAGTGGGCGAAGACGGCCGGTTTCGACGCCGTGCTCGCGACGCGGCTTGCGTTCGAGCGCGGCGCATTCGCCGGGCGGCTCGACGGCGAGAATTGCTGGGGGCCGCAGAAGGTCGTGCGGCTGCGCGGGTGGTGGGGCAACCGGCCGCCGACGCAACTGTTCGCGTACGGCGACAGCCGCGGCGACAAGGAAATGGCCGAACTCGCGAACTGGTCGTGGATCCGCGGGCAGGGAGCGATGCCGCCGATCGGCGATTGATGCGGCGCGCTGCCGACGCCGGTATTACGCGTCGACCTGCACGTGACGCGTGCCGCGCGAAGGACGATAAGCACCCCAGCGATTTGCACGCGCGAACGTGCCGACGTCGTTGAAGCGCACGCCCACTTCGCGCAGCGCCGCATGCGCGGTTCGCGCGGTCAGTTGCCGGATGTAGAACGGGTCGCGCACGACGAAGTGATGGATCGCGTGCGTGTTGCCGAAGTTGAAGCAGAACAACTGGAACGGCAGCATCCACCACGGGTTGAGTACCTGCGTCTGCTGGATCACGTTGCGCGAATCGATGTCGCCGAAGTAATGCATGTTCGAGCTGACGAAGTTGATGCAGAAGCTGCGCACGAAGTTCGGCCCGAGCCACACGACCGCCAGGAAATCGACGACATCCATCACACGCTCGATCAGGGCCGGCACCGTCACCGCATAGCCGAACGCGTGCAGTGCGAACAGGCCGATGTGATAGACGATGAACGCGTGCCACAGCGCGTAGTACACGTGACCGACCGGCATGTACGACGACACCTGCTCGACGCGCAACTGCATGCGCTCGGCCGGATCCTGCACCGGCTGCGCGGCCACATACTGCTTCACCTTGCGGCGCATCGCGGCCGGCCGCAGCACGACGGCGAGCATCCCGTCCGCGATCATCAGCAGGCGCTTCACGCCCCAGCGCTCGCCGTTGGTGATGCCGAATTCCTCGAGATCCGATTCGCCGCCCGACACCTTGTGGTGATGCAGGTGCATGCGCCGCCGCGTCCACGGGTTGATCGTGCCCGGCCGCGTGAGCCAGCACAGCGCCATCATCAGGTGATAGGCCCACGGCGTCTTCTTGAAGTACATCAAGTGGATCAGGTCGTGCTCGAGTTCGTGGATCAGCGACGTGACGAACGCGGCGAGCGGCAGCGCGACGTACCACGCGATCGTGCCGCATGCATACAGCCACGCGATCGCGAGCATCGCGGCGACCGACACGGCCATCACGGTCGCGCCGACGAGGTTCTGGTTGTCGAGCAGCGGAAAGCGCGCGCGGATCGCGTCGCTCGCGGCGTTGACCTCGCGGCGGACGTACGCGACCTTGTCTGCGTCGTGGCGAAAGACGGTTCGTGCGGGTTGGCTCATCGACCGGAATCCGTGCGGAAAGAGTGGGGCGTTATGCCGATGTGACAAGCATAGGCGGGCGCCGCACCGCACGCGAGGGCCGCCGGTGCCAATGGTGGTGTCATTTCGGGCCACGATGGCCGGCGAGCGGGCGCCCGATCGCGCGCCGCGAGGCTAGAGTGCCGCCGCGGTGTCATTGCGGGCCAGCGGCGCTACAATCCGCCGAAATCGCTCCGGAGTCCGCCGCATGGCCCTGTCCGTCCCGGATGCCGCGCGCCAGTTGAACAAGGCGACGGTGTCGTCCGCGTATGCGCTGTTCATGCTGATGCTGGCCGAGGAGCGCGGGATCGATAACGATCGCATTCTCGCTGGCTCGGGCGTCGAGCGCGAGCGGCTCGCGCAGCCCGATGCGCGCATCACGCCGCTGCAGCAGGCGGCGATCGTGTTCAACCTGCTCGACGCGACGGACGACCCGACGATCGCGATCGAGATCGGCCTGCGCAGCAGCCTGACGAAAGCGGGGCTGATCGGTTTCGGGCTGATGAGCTGCGCGACGCTTGGAGAGGCGATCGCGCTCGGCATCCGCTATCTGCCGACGCGCGTGCCGTTCTTCTCGGTGCGGCTCGCACAACTCGACGGGATCGTCGACATCGACGTGCTCGAAGCGTTTCCGCTCGGCCGGCTGCGCCAGTTTGCAGTGGAGAACTTCCTGGTCGAGACCGCGATCCTGTTCAATTCGCTGCTGTATCCGGCGCCTGGGCGCACGCTGCAGTCGCGTGCCGAACTGCACTTCGAATGGCCCGAGCCGCCATGGTTCGAGCGTTATCGCGCGCGGCTGCCGCGTTGTCATTTCGATGCAAGCGCGAACCGCATCCGCTGCGACGCCGCACTGCTCGACGAGCCGATCGGTACCGCGAACGCACACACAGCGCAGATGATCGTCCAGCAGTGCGAGGCCGAACTCGCGCGGCTCGGTTATGCGGAGAGCATCGTCGAGCGCGTGCGCAACCTGCTGATCTGCGGCGATGGCGGTTATCCGTCGGTCGACGACGTCGCGCGCGAGCTGCACGTATCGGCGCGCACGCTCAAGCGCAAGCTCGCCGAGTACGGCGCGACCTATTCGGCGCTGCTCGACGAGATCAGGCTGCGCGATGCACTGCGGCTGCTGGAGGGCACGCGGCTGCCGGTCGACGAGATTGCGGCGCGCGTCGGTTATACGGACCGCGCCAATTTCACGCGTGCGTTCAAGCGCTGGACGGGTGTTGCGCCGAGCGAGCGGCGCTGAGCGAGGGCACGGGGGGCCAGCGTTCGCAGCGGACCTGCCGGATCGTGCCCAGGCGTTGCTTGGTCAGACGATCTCGACCCAGTTTGCACCGCGCCCGCCTGCTGCACGCGCGTGCAGCGACAGCGCGCCGTCGTCCGGCGCGATCGCATATACCGACACGTATTCCGACTGTTCGCCGCACGCGACGAGCCAGCGCCCCGACGGATCGATCGCGAACCCACGCGGCTGCGTTTCGGTGGTCGTCGCGTGCGCGGGCTCGAACGTGCCGTCGGCGGTGCGGCGATAGCAGAGCAGTTGGCTCGACGTGCGTTCGCTGACATACACGAAACGCTCGTCGGGCGTCAGATGCAGGTCGGCGGCCCACACCGAAGGTTCGGCGGGCGCGGGCGGTCGCGCATGGCCTTGCGCGAGTTCGGCGATGGCCGGGTGGCGCGCGCTCACGTGCGCATCGCCGAGCCGGCCGCTGTCGGGATCGCGCGCGAAGGTGGCGAGCGTGCCCTGGAATTCGCTGACGACGACGAGCGCGCGGCCGTCGCGCGCGAATCGCAGGTGACGCGGGCCGAAGCCGGCCGGCACGCGCGTTTCGCCGTGTTCGGCCAAACGCAGGCCGGCTGCGTCCTCGACGAGCGCGAAGCTGAACACGCGATCCGAGCCGAGCGAACTGACGTACGCGAAACGATTGTCCGGCGACACGATCACCGCGTGCGCGTTCGCGATGCCGCCGGCCACCTGCAGCGGCGCGCCGTCGCCGTCGCGCACGCGCGCGGCGTCGTAGAGGCTCAGCGAATTCCCGCCGTACGACGCACCGAGCAGCCAGCGGCCGCTGCGGTCGAGCGACAGGTACGCGTGGCTCGCATCGATCGCGGTCGCGCCGATGCGCGCGAGCGCGCCCGTGGCCGCGGCGACGCGGAACGCGACGAGCGTCGGCTGCTCACCGCGCGTCGCGACGTAGAGCCGCGCGCGGTCGGCCTGCACGACGATCGGCATCGCGACGTCGGCGGCCGGATAGCGGGCGAGCGGCGCGAGCGTGCCGTCGCTCGCGAGGGAGAACGTGGCGAGGTCGCCGTCGGCGGCATTCGAGACGACGACGGTCAGGCGGTCAGTGTTCGGCATGGCGGAGCATCGTAGCGTTCGTGAAGGATTCGTCGACCGACGGGCCGCGCGGCGGATCGCTGCGCCGGTGCGTGCGCGCGAACAGCGCGGCGACCGCGGCGACGAGGGACGCGATCGCGAGCGCATACAGCCCGCCCGTGATCGAACCCGTATGTTGCTTCAGATAGCCGAATGCCGTCGGCGCGACGAATCCGCCGAGATTGCCGACCGAGTTGATCAGCGCGATCACGGCCGCGGCCACGCGCGTGTCGAGGTAACCCTGCGGGATCGGCCAGAACAGCGACGCCGCAGCCTTGAAACCGAGCGCGGCGAAGCAGATCGACGCGAACGACCACACGGGATCGTGCGACGTCGACGCGAACAGCCCGCACGCGGCGAGCACGAGCGCGAACGCGAGCCAGCGCTGCGGATGCTTCCATTTCGCGGACAACACCGCGAAACCGTACATCGCGCCGATCGCGATCATCCACGGAATCGTGTTGTACAGGCCGACCTGGAAATCGCTGAGGCCGCCCATCTTGCGAATGATCGTCGGCAGCCAGAACGTGGCCGCGTAGATCGTCAGCTGGATCGAGAAGTACAGGAAGCAGAACAGCATGATCTGCGGATCGCGCAGCAGCGCGGTGGCGCGCACGGGCACGTTCGAGCGTACGTCGCGCGTCGCGCGCTCCGCGTCGAGCGCCGTTTCGAGCGCCGCGCGTTCGTCGGTGGTGAGCCACGTCGCGTCGCGGATGTGCGATTTCAGCAGCAGCCAGCTCGCGCCGCACAGCGCGACCGAGAACAGCCCTTCGATCAGGAACATCCATTGCCAGCCTTCGAGGCCGAAGCCGCGGATCGACAGCAGCGCGCCGGTGACGGGCCCGGACAGCACCGACGCGAACGCGGAGCCGCCGAGGAAGATCGCCATCGCCTTGCCGCGCTCCTGCGGCGGCAGCCATTGCGACAGGTACAGCACGACGCCGGGGAAGAAGCCGGCCTCGGCCGCGCCGAGCAGGAAGCGCAGCACGTAGAACGACGTGTCGTTCCACACGAACGCCATCGCGGCCGCGACGATGCCCCACGTCGCCATGATCCGCGCGAGCCACACGCGTGCGCCGTAGCGCTGCATCAGCAGGTTCGACGGCACTTCGAACAGCGCATAGCCGACGAAGAACAGCCCGGCGCCGAGCCCGTACGCGGCCGCGCCGATGCCGATCGACGCTTCGAGGTGGCGATCGACGAAACCGACGTTCACGCGGTCGATGTAGTTCGCGATGAACATGATCAGCACGAGCGGCAGCACGTGCCACTTCACTTTCGAGATGGCGGACGCGAGCGGGTCGCGGCCGGGTAGCGCGGGCGAGGGCGGGTTCAACGGTGTCTCCGGTCGGGCGGTGGACGGGGCGGCAGCCCGCGTCGGCGTCTGGGTGGTGGCTTATGTAGTATGTCGTCGTATGACATGGTACGCCTGAGTGTTAATCGAGACGTCACGGGTTTACCCGGAAATTTTCCGGATATTGGGGAATGTCATGAGATCGATTGGATATTCGATCATGTCTGATGACGTATGACTATCGTGGGCGTGTGCGCTGCAAGCCATTTGCAGGTGAATCCGGCTACGCTGTATCGAGGAGCGCGCGCGGTTGCGGCAAAATACCGGGCTCGCGCGCTCGGTGTGCATGGCATGTGCGCGAGCGGCGGCGATTTCATGCTGAAGACGGAGCGACGGAACATGCAGGACAACCACCAAGGACGGCACTTCTTCGCGTTCAACGGCGATGCGGACGGCCTGTGCGCGCTTCAGCAACTGCGGCTCGCGGAAGGCGCACACGGCCTGCTCGTGACAGGCGTGAAGCGCGACATCCGGCTGCTCGAGCGGATCGATGCGCGGGCCGGCGATCGTGTCACCGTGCTCGACGTGTCGCACGATCAGAACCGCGACGCGTGCGCGCGACTGCTGCGCGAAGGGGCGACAGTCCGCTATTTCGATCATCACTTTGCAGGCGAGCTACCCGCCGATCCGGGCTTCCACGCGCATATCGACACGGCGGCAGATGTCTGCACGAGCGCGCTCGTGAACCGCCATCTCGGCGGCCGGCATGTGCGCTGGGCGATCGTCGCGGCATTCGGCGACGAACTGCCGGCGCTCGGCGGCGCGCTTGCGCGCGAGCAAGGGATCGACGACGCCGAACGTTGCACGCTCGCCGAACTCGGGCTCTACCTGAACTACAACGCGTACGGCGATTGCATCGGCGATCTGCACTTCGATCCGGCGGCGCTCGCCGACGCGATGTTGCCGTGCGTCGATCCGCTCGATTTCGTGCGCGGGACCGCCGTGTTCGCCGCACTGCGCGACGGCTACCGCGACGACATGGCGCGCGCATGCGCGCTTGCGCCGCTGCGCGAGGTGCCGGGCGCGACGCTGGTACGGATGCCTGATCAACCGTGGGCGCGGCGCGCGACCGGGATGCTCGCGAACGAACGAATGCGCAACGCGCCGCATGCGGCGCTTGCGGTGCTGTCGCCGCGCGCCGAAGGCGGGCTCGTCGTCAGCGTGCGCGTGCCCGACGGCCGGCCGCTCGGCGCCGACGAGTTCTGCCGCGGCTTTGCGACCGGCGGCGGGCGCAAGCGCGCGGGCGGCATCAACCATCTGCCGGAAACCGAGTTCGACGCATTCGCCGCGCGTTTCGAGGCAGCGTTCCGGCTCGATTGACGAAGCGATCGGCGACGCGCGCCGTGCAGCCGTTGCGCGGCGCGCGTCGTGGCCAGGTCAGCCGAATCGGCCGGTCGCACCCGCGAGCACGGCCGGCACGTACCGCGCATCGCGGTGCACATGCACCCGACATCGAGCGTAGGCCGGCGGACGCGGCGAAGAATCGTCGGAATGGACCAAGGCGTTTCACCGGGCGCGCGACGCGGTGCGATGGCCGTGGCCGTCATCGGCACGTTGGCACGTCGAACGTCGACACCGTGTGGCGCAGCCGCGACAATACGCATCCTGTTCCGCGTTCCGCATCGAGGTGCCCGTGCCCGCCAAGTCGTCCGTTGCTCCCGCGATCGTCTGGTTTCGCGACGATCTGCGCGTGACCGACCAGCCCGCGCTGACGCGCGCGGTCGAGTCAGGCCGGCCGCTCGTGTGCGTGTTCGTCGACGATACGGGCGCCGGTTCGGGGCGCCCGCCGGGCGGCGCAGCGCGCTGGTGGCTGCACGGGTCGCTGGCCGGGCTCGACGCCGCGCTCGCGCGTCACGGCGGGCGCTTGCTGCTGTTGCGCGGTGACGCGCAGCGCGAGATCGAGCGCGTCGTACGCGACACGGGCGCGGCGGCTGTGTACTGGAACCGCCGCTACGCGCAGCCGCAGCGCGACGCCGACGCGGCGCTGAAAGCGTCGCTCAAGGCGCGCGGCGTCAAGGTCGAGAGCAGCAACGGCAGCCTGCTGAACGAGCCATGGGAGGTGCTGACGGGCAGCGGTGCGCCATACCAGGTGTTCACCGCGTACTGGCGCGCGGCGCGCCGCGACCGCACGGTCGCCGCGCCGCTGCCGGAACCGGAACGGATCGTGTTTCAACCATGGCCGGAAACGGTGCTTGACCGTGCGCTGGCGCTCGCCGCGCTCGCGTTGCGATCGCCCGTGCCGGATTGGGCTGGCGGCCTGCGCGACGCATGGCCCGCGCCCGACGAGGCCGGTGCGCACGAACGGCTCGACGCGTTCCTGACGGCGTCGCTTGCCGGTTATGCGGATGCGCGCGATCGTCCCGACCGGCCCGCGACGAGCCGGCTGTCGCCGTTCCTGCGCTTCGGCAATGTATCGCCGCGACAGGTGTGGCACGCTGTGCAGGGCGCCGCGAATGCAGGCGGCGCGGCGTACGTTGCGGGCGCCGACAAGTTCCTGAGCGAACTCGGCTGGCGCGAATTCAGCTACGCGCTGCTGTATCACTTCCCGGCGCTCGCGACCGACAACTTCCGCGCGCGGTTCGACGCGATGCCGTGGCGTGACGATTCCGCGGCGCTGCGCGCGTGGCAGCGCGGCCGGACCGGCTATCCGCTCGTCGATGCGGGCCTGCGCGAGCTGTGGACGACCGGCTGGATGCACAACCGTGTGCGGATGGTCGTCGCGTCGTTCCTGGTCAAGCATCTGCTGATCGACTGGCGCGCGGGCGAAGCGTGGTTCTGGGACACGCTGGTCGACGCCGATCCCGCGAACAACGCGGCGAGCTGGCAGTGGGTGGCCGGCTGCGGCGCCGATGCCGCGCCGTATTTCCGCATCTTCAATCCGGTCGCGCAGGGCGAGAAGTTCGACCCGGACGGCGCGTACGTGCGGCGCTGGGTGCCCGAACTCGCGGGCCTCGACACCGCGTCGATCCACGCGCCGTGGGAAGCGTCGCCGCTGCAGCTCGACGCGGCCGGCATACGGCCTGGCATCGACTATCCGGCGCCGCTCGTCGATCACGCCGCCGCGCGCGCTCGCGCGCTCGATGCGCTGGCCGCATTGCCGAAACGTCGCTGACTGCCTGCCCGCGCGACACGGTTCGCCGCGTCAGTTGCAGAACGCGACGTGTTCGAGCAGCGCGTACGCGACCCCCGAATCGAAGTAGGCCGAGCCGCACCACGCGACGAACGCGAGCGTGCCGGCCGCCAGCGCCGCGCGGATCATGCCCATGCCGCGTTGCCCGATGCCGGGCGCGCGACACGCGCGTCGTCGATCGGCAGGTGCAGAAGCGCCGCGAGCACGCCGAGCGCGATCGAACCGATCCACAGCGGCAGGTACGAATGCATCGCGTCGTACACGATCGCACCGAGCCAGACGCCGAAGAAGCTGCCGAGCTGGTGCCCGAAGAACACGAAGCCGAACAGCGTCGCGATGTAGCGCACGCCGAACACCTGCGAGATCACGCCGTTCGTCAGCGGCACCGTGCCAAGCCACGTGAACCCCATCACCGCCGCGAACACATAGACGCTCGCGGGCGACAGCGGCGCGGCGACGAACGCGGCCATCGCGAGCGCGCGCACGAGGTACAGCACCGACAGCACGTACTTGCGTCGCAGCAGCCCGCCGAGATGCCCGCACGCATAGGTGCCGGCCACGTTGGTCAGCGCGATCAGCGCGAGCGCGACGCTTGCGTGGCGCGCCGGCAGCCCGTGGTCGAGCAGGTAAGCGGGCAGGTGCGTCGCGATGAACGCAAGCTGGAAGCCGCACGCGAAGAAGCCCGCGTTCAGCAGCCAGAAGCCGCGATGCGCGAACGCCTCGCGCACCGCTTCGCCGATCGACTGGTCGGGGCCGGCGGCGGCGCCGGACGCTTGCGCGGGCCGGTCGCGCAGCAGCACGGCGAGCGGCGCGAGCAGCGCGGCGACGAGCGCCAGCGCGACGAACGCGTGCCGCCAGCCGATGCCGCCGATCAGTTCCTGCGCGACGGGCACCATGCAGAACTGGCCGAGCCCGCCGATCGCGCCGGCGACGCCGAGCGCCCAGCCGCGCCGGTCGGGCGGAAACAGGCGGCTCAGCGCGCCGTAGATCGATGCGAATGCCGATCCCGACAGTGCGATGCCGATCACGAGCCCGGCGCCGACCGTGAACATACCGGTCGACGCCGCGTGCGCCATCGTGACGAGCCCGGCCGCATACAGCAGCATCCCGGCGACGATCACGCGCACCGACCCGAAGCGGTCGGCGACCATCCCCGTGAACGGCTGCGCGACACCCCAGATCAGGTTCTGCAGCGCCAGTGCGAGCCCGAATGCTTCGCGCGACCAGCCATGGTCGAGCGATACGGGCGCGAGGAACAGGCCCTGCACATGGCGGATGCCGAGCGCGGCGCCCATGATCAGGCCGCCCGCCAGCACGGGCAGCCAGCGGCGTCGGACTTCCTGCTCGATCGGGGTCATGCGTGTCTCCGGATGTAGGCGCGCGGCGAAACGGCCGCGCTCGATTCGATTAGACGATCGGGCCCGGCGTCGCTCAAGCGATCATTCGGTCAGGTTGGCATGCGTGCGGGGAATGTGACGGAGTGCGGGGTGGCGGCGGCCGGCCGTGGTCACGGTCATTCGGAAAGCCTGCGCCGGCTTACGTCGACGCCATGTCGTGCGCGCGCATCGCGGTATCGCATTCGGCCGCTTCGGCGAGCATCCAGTCGCGCACGTCGGCGACTTCGCGGCGCGGTGCCGGATCGTGCTGGAACAGCCAGTAGCCGTACGCATCCGACGGCGCCTGCGTGTGCGGCCCGAGCACCGCGAGCCGCCCGTCCGCGAGCATCGGCGAGACCAGCGCGAGCCGGCCGAGCGCAACGCCCTGGCCCGCGATCGCGGCCTGGATCACCTGGTCGTACTGGTTGAAGCGCAGCACGCCTTTGGGGCGCGCGTCGCCGAGCCCGGCCGCGTGCAGGTGCGTGCGCCACTGCAATTGCGGTTGCGGCGGCCCGTCGAATTCGAGCAGCACGTGGTCGGCGATCGCGGCCGCGCTCGTGACCGGCCGCGCGGCGAGCGCGGGATGCGCGACCGGCATGACGATCTCGTCGAACAGGCGCAGCGCGCCGGCCGGCGCGCGATCGCGCGGGCAATAGCGGATGCCGAGGTCGATGCCTTCGGTACGCAAATCGAGTACCTTGTCGTTCGCGGCGACGCGCAAGTCGATCTCCGGCAGGCGCGCCTGCAGCCGCCCGAGCCGCGGCAGCAGCCACAGCGCGGTGACGCCGATGCTCGCGGTGATCGTGACGGGCTGGCGTTCGCGTGCGGCGGCGAGCGACGCGACGGTGTCCTGCAGGCTGTGCAGCGCCGCATCCGCGACGCGGAACAGCCGTTCGCCTTCCGGCGTGAACGCGATCTTCCGGTAGCCGCGCTGCAGCAACGCGACGCCGAGATGCGCTTCGAGCGCATGCACCTGGCGGCTGACCGCCGACTGCGTGACGCACAGGTCCTGCGCGGCGAGCGTGATGCTCATGCGGCGGCCGACGGCGACGAAACCGCGGACCAGGTCGAGCGACGGGAGACGGACGAGAGGCGTTGACATGCGCGTGACTCATGCGAACGGAGCAGGAAGATTGGTTGAGAACGCGGCACGCGTCAAGTTCAATGGACGCTGACCGATGGGCGCGGGCGGTGGCTCGTAGCGTGAAGCACGGGGCCGGAGCGGGCGCTGAAGCGCTGACTCTGGCCGACCGCAAAGCATGGGGCTCGAGTAAGCGCCAAAGCGCTAACTGCGATCGACAGGAGACAGGATGACGATTTCGAGCGAAGGGGACGGAGCGGCACCGGGCAGTCGCGCGGCGGGCGCGTTGCCACCCGAGCCCGTGACGCTGCGTGCGGCCGACGGCTTTGAATTGCGCGGCCATGTGTGGCGCCATCGCGGCGGCGGTGCGGCGCGGCCCGTGACGGTCGTCAATTGCGCGACGTCGGTGCGCTGCGACTATTACTTCCGTTTCGCGGCCTGGTTGTTCGCGCAGGGGCGCGACGTGCTCGTCTACGACTATCGCGGCATCGGCGGGTCGCGCCCGGCGCGGCTCGCGAAGCTGCGCGCGAACTGGCTCGACTGGGGGCAGCTCGATTGCGAGGCCGCGCTGCAACACGCACGCGACGCGTTTCCGGGCCAGCCGATCGACGTCGTCGCGCACAGCATCGGCGGCTGCGTGCTCGGGCTCGCGGCGTCGAACGTGCACGTGCGGCATGCGGTGACCGTCGGCGCGCAGTATGCGTACTGGCGCGATTACCTGCCGGCCGAACGGCGGCGCATGTGGTGGAAGTGGCATGTCGCGATGCCCGCGCTCGCGGCCGTGTTCGGCTACGTGCCCGCGAAGCGGCTCGGCTGGATGGAGGACACGCCGCGCGGCATCGCGCTGTCGTGGGCGCGTTCGCGGCCGCGTTTCGAGGACGGCTACGTCGGCGGCCTGTTCGAGGACGGTGCCGTGAGCCGTGCGGCGCTGCCCGCGCGCTTCGCGGAACTGTCGGCACCGATGCTCGCGATCGGCGTCGACGACGACGCGTTCGGCACGATCGACGCGATCGAGCGGCTGGTCGGTTACTACACGGGCAGCGATGTCACGCACCTGCGGATTGCGCCGGCCGACATCGGCGTCGACGCGATCGGCCATTTTGCGTTTTTCCACAGCCGCTTCACCGACACGCTGTGGCCCGTCACGTTGCACTGGCTGCAGCACGGCGTGCTGCCGGCCGATGCGCCGGGCAGCGTGCACGCGCTGCATCCGGCGTCGCGTGCGCGGGTGACGGGTAGCGGCGTGCCGGGCGTTGCCGCGAACGGGTGAAGCGGGGCGGCCGCGCAATGAGGTGCCTACGCGGCACGTTGCCGCGCGCGGCCTTCGAATGTCGTTCGTGAAGCATCCGTCGTTCGATGCGGGCGCGGCAATCCGCGCACACGCCGGTTCGTGCGACGGCGCGATCGATTAACATCTGACGTTTCATCCCACAGCACAGGCTGCTGCGTGCCGATGTCCATTCCGTCCGATTCCGCTTCCCCGGTCGACACACTCCGTGCGTGGCGCATGCATGCGCTCGACGTGCCGGCCGCCGCGTCCCGCGCCGGCGTGCGGATCGCGCGCATCGATTTCGACTGGCGCGTGCCGCTGGCGTCGCCCGCGTATGCGGCGCTCAGCGATGACGAGCGTGCACGGGCCGCACGCTTCATGCGGCACGAGGATGCGGTGCGCAGCGCCGCGACGCGCGCCGCGCTGCGCGACGTGCTCGGCGCGGCCCTCGGTGTCGCGCCGCACGCGGTCGCGATCGTCGTCGACGAAGCGGGGCGGCCGTCGCCGGACCCCGCGCATGGCACGACGCTCGATTTCAACGTGTCGCACGCGGGCGATCATGCGCTGCTCGCGTGGGTGCCCGCGGGCCGTGTCGGCGTCGACATCGAATCCTGCAGCCGCACGACCGACTGGCGTGCGCTGACGAGCGAAGTCTGCGCGCCGGCCGAGGCCGCGTATCTCGACGGCCTGCCGCCCGACGCGCGCGCGGGCGAATTCATGCGAGTCTGGTCCGCGAAGGAGGCGCTGCTCAAGGCGCTCGGCACCGGCATCTCCGGCGGGCTGCGCGCGTTCGCGGTCATGCCGCCGCGCGATGCGGCGACACCGGCGACGACGATCGTCGAGCCGGCCGCGCCCGCCGCCGGCGTCGCGGCGTTCGACGCGGCGTGGGTCGACGCGGCGCCCGGCTACGCGGCATGCGTCGCGTGGACGCGCGCGTGAACCGGCGTCAACGAGCGGCGTTCATTCGAGCGGCGTGTCGTTCGGCGCCGCGTAGCGCGCCCTGATCACGTCGCTCATCGGGAAGTCGAACGACAGCCCCTTCGGCGGCACCGGCTTCGTGAACCACTTGTCGTACAGCGCGTCGATCTCGCCGCGTTTCATCAGTTGCACGAGCACGCCGTCGACGAGCGCCTTGAACTGCGGATCGTCCTTGCGCAGCATGAACCCGTAGGCCTCCGACGACTGCGGCGTGCCGACGATCTGCCAGTCGGCCGGCTTCGCGGCGAGCTGGCGCACGCCCGCGAGCAGCACGTCGTCCATCATGTACGCGGCCGCGCGGCCCGATTCGAGCGTGAGGCGTCCTTCGCCGTAGTCCTTCGCGCTGATGATCTGCATGTTCATCTTCTTTTCCTCGTTCATCTTGCGCAGCAGGCGTTCGGACGTCGTGCCCTGGTTCGTCACGACCGTCTTGCCGGCGAGGTCGGGGAAGTCGCGGATGCCCGAGCTCGTGCGCGTGAGCAGGCGCGTCGTCGCGACGAAGAACGTGGTCGAGAACGCGACCTGCGCGTGGCGCGCGGCCAGGTTCGTGGTCACGCCGCATTCGAGGTCGACGGTGCCGTTCTGCACGAGCGGGATGCGGTTCTGCGACGTGACCGGGATGAAGCGCACCTGCAGGTCGGGCTTGCCGGTGCGCGCCTTCACCGCGGTGATCACGCGGTCGCAAAGGTCCTGCGAGAAGCCGATTACCTTGCCGCCCGCGTCGACATAGGAGAACGGCACCGACGTTTCGCGATGGCCGATCGAGATCAGGTTGCTCTGCCGGATCTTATCGAGCGTGCCCGACAGCGGCTCGGCGGCGAGCGGCGCGCCGCACGCGAGCGTGCACGCGGCGACGAGCAGGCTGCGGCCGAACAGGGCGGCGAACCGCGGCGGGATGTTCATGACGGGGCTCCTTGGCGAATGATGATCCGTATGTTGCCAAAGAAAAAATAATTGCAACATATGTTAATAGCCGGATCCCGCCGGCCGGTCCGGCGGGCCGCGCCGGACATCAGGGAAACTCCCAAGCCGAAATCGGTGAAAAACGGGTTGTCTAGACAAGTTTGGCTGGCTACACTTCAATCCATTCCGAACTTGTCTAGACAGGATTGCTCACATGATTACGTTGACCCCCGGCCACCTGACCCTTCCGCAACTGCGCCGGATCGCACGCGAATCCGTGCAACTGACGCTCGACCCGGCCAGCTTCGCGAAGATCGACGCCGGCGCGAAGGCCGTCGCCGACATCGCCGCGAAGGGCGAGCCGGCCTATGGCATCAACACGGGCTTCGGCCGCCTGGCCAGCACGCACATCCCGCACGACCAGCTCGAACTGCTGCAGAAGAACCTCGTGCTGTCGCACGCGGTCGGCGTCGGCGAGCCGATGGCGCGTTCGTCGGTGCGCCTGCTGATGGCGCTGAAGCTGTCGAGCCTCGGCCGCGGCCACTCGGGCATCCGCCGCGAAGTGATGGACGCGCTGATCAAGCTGTTCAACGCGGACGTGCTGCCGCTGATCCCGGTGAAGGGCTCGGTCGGTGCATCGGGCGACCTCGCGCCGCTCGCGCACATGTCGGCCGTGCTGCTCGGCGTCGGCGAAGTGTTCATCCGCGGCGAGCGTGCCAGCGCGCTCGACGGTCTGCGCGTCGCGGGCCTCGCGCCGCTGACGCTGCAGGCGAAGGAAGGTCTCGCGCTGCTGAACGGCACGCAGGCCTCGACGGCGCTGGCGCTCGACAACATGTTCTCGATCGAAGACCTGTACCGCACCGCGCTCGTCGCGGGCGCGCTGTCGGTCGACGCGGCAGCCGGCTCGGTGAAGCCGTTCGACGCGCGCATCCACGAACTGCGCGGCCATCAAGGCCAGATCGACGCAGCCGCGTCCTACCGCGACCTGCTCGAAGGCTCGCCGATCAACCAGTCGCACCGCGACTGCGACAAGGTGCAGGATCCGTACAGCCTGCGCTGCCAGCCGCAGGTGATGGGCGCGTGCCTGGACCAGATGCGCCATGCGGCCGACGTGCTGCTGATCGAAGCGAACGCTGTGTCGGACAACCCGCTGATCTTCCCGGACACCGGCGAAGTGCTGTCGGGCGGCAACTTCCACGCCGAGCCCGTCGCGTTCGCGGCCGACAACCTCGCGCTGGCCGCAGCGGAAATCGGTGCGCTGGCCGAACGCCGCATCGCGCTGCTGATCGACGCGACGCTGTCGGGCCTGCCCCCGTTCCTCGTGAGGGACGGCGGCGTGAACTCGGGCTTCATGATCGCGCACGTGACGGCCGCCGCGCTGGCGTCGGAAAACAAGACGCTTGCACACCCGGCGTCGGTCGACTCGCTGCCGACCTCGGCGAACCAGGAAGACCACGTGTCGATGGCGACGTTCGCCGCGCGCAAGCTCGCCGACATCGCGGACAACACGAAGCACATCCTCGCGATCGAACTGCTGGCCGCCGCCCAGGGCGTCGACCTGCGCGCGCCGTATCACACGAGCCCGAAGCTGGCACCGGTGATGGAAACGATCCGCGCGCACGTCGCGCACTACGAGCTGGACCACTACTTCGCGCCGGACATCGCGGCGATCGCGAAGCTGGTCGGCGAGCGCGCGTTCGCGAAGATCAGCCCGTTCTCGTTCGCATCGGAACAGTAAGCCGATGAGCGCGCCGGTCTACCAGGAGATCAAGGATTTCATCCTGGGCCGCATCCACGCCGGCGAGTGGGAGGAGGGCGACCAGGTGCCGTCCGAGAACGAGCTGGCGCGCGAGTTCAAGGTTGCGCGCATGACCGTCAACCGCGCGCTGCGCGAGTTGACGGCCGAGCAGGTGCTCACGCGCATGAAGGGCGCGGGCACCTACGTAGCGCGGCCGAAGTACGAGTCGACGCTGGTGGCGATCCGCAGCATCTCGGAGGAGGTCGGCGCGCGCGGGCATGCGTATCGCGCGAGCGTGCTCGGTCTCGAGACGATCCGCGCCGACGACGCGCTCGCCGACGAGATGCAGGTGGCCGTGCGCACGAAGCTGTTTCATTCGCAGGTGCTGCACTTCGAGAACGACGAGCCGGTGCAGCTCGAAGAACGATGGGTGAATCCGGCGGTCGCGCCGGATTACGCCGAGCAGGATTTCACGAACACGACGCCGAACCTGTACCTGATGCGCGCCGCTCCGCTGCAGCGCGTCGAGTACCGGATCGAAGCGGCGGCCCCGGCGCCGGAGCGGCGCGAGCAGCTGCGGATGGACGACGTCGAGCCGTGTCTGGTTTTACATCGGCGCACCTGGTCGCAGGGCGTCGTCGCCTCGGTGGCGAATCTGTGGCATCCCGGCAGCCGTTATCGCTTCACCGGGCATTTCTGATTCCTATTTGATATTCATTTTCCTTCGGGAGCAGTCGTCATGAACCATCCGAAACACATCGATCCCCGTCTCGATCCGACGCGCACGATCCGCGCGCCGCGCGGCAGCGAGAAGACCTGCAAGACCTGGCTGGCCGAAGCGGCGTACCGGATGATCCAGAACAACCTGGATCCGGAAGTCGCCGAGCACCCGCACGCGCTCGTCGTGTACGGCGGCATCGGCCGCGCGGCGCGCAACTGGGAATGCTACGACCAGATCCTCGCGTCGCTGAAGGATCTCGAAGAGAACGAGACGCTGCTGATTCAATCGGGCAAGCCGGTCGGCGTGTTCCGCACGCACAAGGATGCGCCGCGCGTGCTGCTCGCGAACTCGAACCTCGTGCCGCACTGGGCGACGTGGGATCACTTCCACGAGCTCGACCGCAAGGGCCTGATGATGTACGGCCAGATGACGGCCGGCAGCTGGATCTACATCGGCAGCCAGGGCATCGTGCAGGGCACCTATGAAACGTTCTTCTCGGTCGCGAACCAGCACTTCAACGGCGATCCGTCGGGCCGCTGGATCCTGACGGGCGGCCTGGGCGGGATGGGCGGCGCGCAGCCGCTCGCCGCGACGATGGCCGGCTTCTCGATGATCGCGGTCGAGTGCGACGAGACGCGCATCGACTTCCGCCTGAAGACGCGCTACGTCGACAAGAAGGCGACGACGCTCGACGAGGCGCTCGGCATGATCGACGAAGCGAAGCGCACGGGCAAGCCCGTGTCGATCGGCCTGCTCGGCAACGCGGCCGACGTGTTCGCGGAACTCGTCGAGCGCGGCATCACGCCGGACTGCGTGACCGACCAGACGAGCGCGCACGATCCGATCAACGGCTACCTGCCGCAGGGCTGGACCGTCGCGCAATGGCGCGAGGCGCAGAAGGTCGATCCGCAGAGCATCGTGAAGGTGGCGAAGCAGTCGATGGCCGTCCAGGTGCGCGCGATGCTGGCGTTGCAGGACCGCGGCGCGGCGACGCTCGACTACGGCAACAACATCCGCCAGATGGCGCTGGAAATGGGCGTCGAGAACGCGTTCGACTTCCCGGGCTTCGTGCCGGCGTATATCCGCCCGCTGTTCTGCGAAGGCAAGGGCCCGTTCCGCTGGGTCGCGCTGTCGGGCGATCCGGAAGACATCTACAAGACCGACCAGAAGGTGAAGGAGCTGATCCCCGACGATCCGCACCTGCACAACTGGCTCGACATGGCACGCGAGCGCATTGCGTTCCAGGGCCTGCCGGCACGGATCTGCTGGGTTGGCGTGAAGGATCGCTATCGCCTCGGCCAGGCGTTCAACGAGATGGTGAAGAACGGCGAACTGAAGGCGCCGATCGTGATCGGCCGCGACCACCTCGACACGGGTTCGGTCGCAAGCCCGAACCGCGAGACGGAATCGATGAAGGACGGTTCGGACGCGGTCAGCGACTGGCCGCTGCTGAACGCACTGCTGAACACGGCAGGCGGCGCATCGTGGGTGTCGCTGCACCATGGCGGCGGTGTCGGCATGGGCTTCTCGCAGCACTCGGGCGTCGTGATCGTCGCCGACGGTACGGCTGAAGCGCACGAGCGTCTCGGTCGCGTGCTGCTGAACGACCCGGCGACGGGCGTGATGCGCCATGCGGACGCCGGCTACGAACTCGCGCAGCAGACGGCCCGCGAAGCCGGCCTGAAGCTGCCGATGCTCGGCCGCTGAGCATGACGGCGCTCGACCAGGCGCCGGCAGACGCGACGCTGGCCGCCGCGATGATTCGCGCAGCGGATCTCGTCGCGTCGCCGTGGAAGAACGGCGGCGGCGTGACGCGCGAGATCGGCGCGTTTCCGCCGGGCGCCGCGCTCGACACGTTCGCGTGGCGCGTGAGCGTCGCGGACGTCGGCGCGGCCGGGCCGTTCTCGCGTTTCGACGGGATCGACCGCACGCTGGTGCTGCTGTCCGGCGCGGGCATGACGCTCGCCGAAGCGGGCGGTGCACGCCACGTGCTCGATACGCCGCTGGCGCGCGCGGATTTCGCGGGCGAGACGGCGATCGACGCGACGCTGCACGACGGCGCGACGCGCGACTTCAACCTGATGACGCGCCGTTCGGCCGCGCGCGGCGCGCTCGACGTATGGCGCGCAGGCGCGCACCGCATCGAGCGTGCCGATACGGTGCTGCTGTTTTGCGCGGCCGGTGCGGTCGGCGTTGAAATCGACGGCACGCACCACGCACTGGAAGAAATGGACACGCTGCGGCTCGACGGGCCGCGGCGTGCGTTTGACGTCGTCGTGAGCGGGAGCGGCGCGCTGCTTGCCGTCTCGCTCGCCGTCGGCGAACGAGGCTGAACGCATGAAACCGACTGTCTGGCATCACCTGAGGCTGTGTCCGCACGGCCATCCCGACGAGACGATCGACGATGCGGCGATCGCCGTCGACGAAACCGGCACGATCGTCTGGCTCGGCGCGTTGTCCGCGCTGCCGCACGGTCATGCGCACTGGCAGCGCGAGGATCTGCACGGCGCGTGGGTGACGCCGGGCCTCGTCGACTGCCATACGCACCTCGTATACGGCGGCACGCGCGCCGACGAATTCGCGCAGCGCCTCGCGGGCGTCAGCTACGAGGAAATCGCGCGGCAGGGCGGCGGGATCGTGTCGACGGTGCGCGCGACGCGCGCGGCCGACGAGACGACGCTGTTCGTGCAGGCCGCCGCGCGCCTGCAGCCGCTGCTCGCCGAAGGCGTGACCGCGATCGAGATCAAGTCGGGCTACGGGCTCGACCTCGCGAGCGAGCGCAAGATGCTGCGCGTCGCGCGCCAGCTCGGCGAGCGCTTCCCGGTCAGCGTCTACACGACCTTCCTCGGCGCGCATGCGCTGCCGCCCGAATATGCGGGCCGCGCGGATGCGTACATCGACGAAGTGTGCGAACGGATGCTGCCGGCATTGGCCGACGAGGGGCTCGTCGACGCGGTCGACGTGTTCTGCGAACGCATCGGCTTTTCGCTCGCGCAGACCGAGCGCGTGTTCGAGGCCGCGACGCGGCGCGGGCTGCCGGTGAAGCTGCATGCGGAGCAACTGTCGAACGCGGGCGGCACCGCACTCGCCGCGCGCTACCGCGCGCTGTCCGCCGACCACCTCGAATTTCTCGACGAAGCCGGCATCGAGGCGATGAAGGCGGCCGGTACGGTCGCCGTGCTGCTGCCCGGCGCGTACTACTTCATTCGCGAAACGCAAATGCCGCCGATCGAGCTGCTGCGCAAGCACGGCGTGCCGATCGCGCTCGCGACCGATCACAACCCCGGCACGTCGCCACTCGAATCGCTGCTGCTGACGTTGAACATGGGCTGCACGCTGTTCCGCATGACGGTGCCCGAGGTGCTGCAGGGCGTCACGCGCCATGCGGCCGCAGCGCTCGGCCGCGCGGATCGGCACGGTGCGCTCGAGGTAGGGCGTCAGGCCGACTTCGCCGCATGGTCGGTCGGCTCGCTGTCGGACCTCGCCTACTGGATCGGCCGGCCGCTGTGCGAGCAGGTCGTGCGCGGCGGCGCGACCGTGTTTCGCCGGATGAACGGATAGATTTGCATGGGACCGGACCAAGCGCTGAAGCGTATTTCGGTCTGGTCGACTGCAACGGGGCACGAGCCAGCGCCGATGCGCCGGCACCTGCCAACCGTGGAATGGGATCGGATCGAACGCTGGAGCGTCGATTCCGGTCAATGAGGACTCGCAATGACCGACACCATGTTGTTCGCGGACCATGCCTACCTGCCCGATGGCTGGCGCCGCAACGTGCTGCTGCGCTGGGATGCAGCCGGCACGCTGACTGAAGTGACGCCCGACACCGATGCACCGGCAGGCGTCGCGCGCGCGGCCGGGCCGGTGCTGCCCGGCATGCCGAACCTGCATTCGCATGCGTTCCAGCGCGCGATGGCAGGGCTCACCGAATACCGAGCGAATCCCGCCGACAGCTTCTGGAGCTGGCGCGACCTGATGTACCGCTTCGCGTTGAAGATCACGCCCGACGCGCTCGCGGCGGTCGCGCGCTGGCTGTACGTCGAGATGCTCAAGTGCGGCTACACGTCGGTGTGCGAATTCCACTATGTGCATCACGCTCAGGACGGTTCGCGCTATCCGCAGATCGCGGAACTTGGCACGCGCGTGGTCGACGCCGCGCGCTCGGCCGGCATCGGCATCACGATGCTGCCCGTGTCGTACCAGTTCGCGGGCTTCGGCAACAAGCCGCCGCGCGACGACCAGCGCCGCTTCATCAACACGCCCGAAGGCCTGCTCGAACTGCTCGACGCCATGCGTCGCGCCGCGCCCGAGCACGGCGGGCTGCGCTACGGCGTCGCGCCGCACTCGCTGCGCGCGGTGTCCGAGAACGGGCTGCGCGCGCTGCTCGACGGGCTGCCCGACGACGCACCGGTGCATATCCATATCGCCGAGCAGACGGCCGAAGTCGACGACTGCGTCCGTACATACGGGGCGCGCCCCGTGCAATGGCTGCTCGATCGCTTCGACGTCGATGCGCGCTGGTGCCTCGTGCATGCGACGCACATCGACGCGGCCGAAACCGATGCGCTCGCCAAGCGTCGCGCGGTCGCCGGCCTGTGCCTGACGACCGAAGCAAACCTCGGCGACGGCGTGTTCCCGGCCGTCGACTATCTCGCGCAGGGCGGCGTGATCGGCGTCGGCTCGGACAGCCACGCGTCGGTCGACTGGCGCGCCGAGCTGCGCCTGCTCGAATACGGGCAGCGGCTCGTGCACCGCGCGCGTAACGTGCTGGCGAGCGACACGCAGGCGCATGTCGCCGATCGCCTGTTCGATGCGTCGCTCGCGGGTGGCGCGCAGGCCAGCGGGCGGCGCGTCGGTGCGCTGCGCGAAGGCTGCCGCGCCGACTGGCTCGTGCTCGATCCCGATCATCCGGCGATCGCCGAACACGGCAGCGCGTCCTGGCTGTCGGGCGTCGTGTTTGCCGAGCACGGCGAGACGCCGGTGCTCGACGTCTACACGGGCGGCGAGCGCGTCGTGAGCGGCCGCCGCCATCGCGACGAAGCCGTGGCGTATGCAGACTACCGCGCCGCGCTGGCGCAACTGCTGCGCTGACGCGCGGCAACCGGCGCACGCCGCCCGCGTGCGCCGGCAGACTCTAACGGTGATGCGACATGACTGAACAACCGGCTGTAATTACGCTGAAGCAGGGCACGCTGCCGCTGCTGATCTCGATTCCGCACGCAGGCACGCACATCCCCGACGACATCGCCGCGACGATGACGCCCGACGCGCGTTTCGTCGACGATTGCGACTGGCATCTCGAGCGGCTGTACGGCTTCGCGGCGGGCCTCGGCGCATCGATCCTCGTGCCGTCGCATGCGCGCTACGTTGTCGACCTGAACCGTCCGCCGGACAACGAGAACCTGTATCCGGGGCAGGACACGACGGGGCTCGTGCCGGTCGATACGTTCGACAAGGCGCCGCTGTATCCGGCGAACGCGCTGCCCGGCAACGACGAGATCGTGCGTCGCCGCGACCGCTACTGGCGTCCGTATCACGACGCGCTGCAGGGCGAGGTCGCGCGCCTGAAGCGCGAGCACGGCCGCGTGCTCGTGTGGGAGGCGCATTCGATCCGCTCGCACGTGCCGCGCTTCTTCGAAGGCCGCCTGCCGGACTTCAACTTCGGCACGTCGGGCGGCGCGAGCGCAGCGCCGGGCCTCGCGGAGGCACTGGCCGAGCGCGTGCTCGCACATGGCGGTTATACGGCCGTCGCGAACGGGCGCTTCAAGGGCGGCTACATCACGCGTCACTACGGCGTGCCCGACACCGGTGTCGAAGCCGTGCAGCTCGAGCTGTCGCAGATCACCTACATGGAAGAGACGCGCCCCTACGCGTACGACGAAGCGCGTGCAGCGCGGATTGTGCCGCTGCTGCAGACGCTCGTCGAAACCGCGCTCGCGTATCGCTGAGCACGGGCCGCCCGCTTGCGGCGGCGCGGCGGAGCAGCGGGCGGCAGCCCGCCGGCGCGCAGTGTGTGCGTCGACGCAATGCACAACACGGCATCGATCCCGGCGATCGATGCCGTTTTTTTGTCTGATCGATATCGTCATCGGGACCTGAAAATTTGACGCAATTTTTAGGTGATATAAGCTGAATGTCAGGAAGTCGTCTCGCGCGCGCACCGGCGGCGGAGCCATCGATCATGGCCGCACCGCGCCGGAATCCGTTGCGAGACACCTTGCCGACGTGTCGCCGCGCGGCATTGCCGCATGCGCTTCATCGCGACACGTGTCCTGCATCCGTCAGTCAGTCGAGTACGATCGTGAAAGCCGCCAGCCCTTCGATACGCCGGACCCGAAGTCCGTCGGCGGGCGCGCCGCCTCAGGCCGGGCCGATCCGGCATGCTGATCGCGGCACGCGTGCCGCCCCTTTACGCGAGCCTCGTTTCTTCGCCGTTTCCCATCGCGTGCTGCGCCGCTACAACCTCGTGACCGCGCACGTGTTCAGCGCGGTGCAGTGCGACGGCAGCGCATCGTTGTTGCCCTAGCGTCCTTTTCCGCTTTCGTCCCGGGCTGCATCGCCTGTTGCCGCATTGTCCGCGCGGCGGGATCGCGCATGCCAATGCGTCGCGTCGTGGTGCGCGCGTGCGGCGCAACCGCGGACCCTTGTCGTCCCGCGCGCGAACGAGTTGCGCGCGATCACCGGAGAAGCGCCCATGCGTGCTCGCCCGATCGTAGCCGTCACCGCCGACCGCATCCTGCGCGGTGCGCATCCGAATCACACGGCTGGCGAGAAATACCTTGCCGCGCTCGTCGACGGCGCAGGCGCGCTTGCGTTCGTGCTGCCCGCGCTCGGCGCGCGCCAGCCGGCCGATGCGATTGTCGCGGCGGTCGACGGGCTGCTGTTTACCGGCAGCTATTCGAACGTCGAGCCGCATCATTACGGCGGCACTGCGAGCGCGCCCGACACGCTGCACGATCCCGCGCGCGATGCGACCGCATTGCCGCTGATCCGCGCGGCGATCGACGCCGGCGTGCCGGTGCTCGCGATCTGCCGCGGCATGCAGGAGCTGAACGTCGCGTACGGCGGCACGCTGCATCAGCGGCTGCACGCGACGACCGGCTTCGACGACCATCGCGAGCGGGCGGCCGATCCGCTCGAACGGCAGTACGGCCCCGCGCACGTCGTGCAGCTCGCGCCGGGCGGCCTGCTGCAGCGGGTCGCGCGCGGCGCGCACGAGGCGACGGTCAATTCGCTGCACGACCAGGGCATCGCGCGTCTCGGCGCGGGGCTCGTCGTCGAAGCGAGCGCGCCCGACGGACTGGTCGAGGCCGTCAGCGTGCGCGGCGCGCGCGCGTTCGCGCTCGGCGTGCAGTGGCATCCCGAATGGCGTTTCGCGGAACAGCCGCTGTCGCGCGACATCTTCGCGGCATTCGGCGCGGCGTGCCGCGCGCGCATGACGCATCGCATTCATGCGGCCGGCGGCGCGACGCCGTCGCAGGCCGCATCCGACGTCGACTGAAAGAGGCCGATCATGCAACCCGAACTGAGCGAATTCCTGCGACAACACCGCATCACCGAGGTCGAGGCGATCATTCCCGACATGGCCGGCATCGCGCGCGGCAAGATCATCCCGCGCAACAAATTCGAATCCGGCGAATCGATGCGGCTGCCGCAGGCCGTGATGGTGCAGACCGTCACCGGCGACTATCCGGAGGACGGCTCGCTGACCGGCGTGACCGACCCCGACATGGTGTGCGTGCCCGATCCGTCGACGATCTGCCTGATTCCGTGGGCTGTCGATCCGACCGCGCAGGTGATCCACGACTGCGTGCATTTCGACGGCTCGCCCGTCGAGATTTCGCCGCGCTACGTGCTGCGCCGCGTGCTCGACCTGTACAACGCGAAGGGCTGGAAGCCCGTGGTCGCACCGGAGCTCGAGTTCTATCTCGTCGACATGAACGCCGATCCCGACCTGCCGCTGCGTCCGCCCGTCGGCCGCACGGGGCGTGCGGAGACCGGCCGTCAGTCGTATTCGATCGAGGCCGTCAACGAGTTCGATCCGCTGTTCGAGGACATCTACGAGTACTGCGAGATGCAGGGCCTCGATATCGAGACGCTGATCCACGAAGTCGGCGCCGCGCAGATGGAGATCAACTTCGTGCATGGCGACGCGCTGCCGCTGGCCGACCAGGTGTTCCTGTTCAAGCGCACGGTGCGCGAGGCCGCGCTGCGGCACAACATGTACGCGACGTTCATGGCCAAGCCGATGGAGGGCGAGCCCGGTTCCGCGATGCACATCCACCAGAGCCTTGCGGACGCGCGCACGGGGCGCAACCTGTTCGCCGACGAAGACGGCGCCGTGTCGCCGCTGTTCCACAGCTATCTCGCGGGTCTGCAGAAATACACGCCGGCGCTGATGCCGATCTTCGCGCCGTACATCAACTCGTATCGCCGGCTGTCGCGCTTCATGGCCGCGCCGATCAACGTGCAGTGGGGTTACGACAACCGCACGGTCGGCTTCCGCATCCCGCAGTCGAGCCCCGTGGCGCGACGCATCGAGAACCGGATTCCGGGCGTCGACTGCAACCCGTACCTTGCGTTCGCGGCGACGCTCGCCGCCGGTTATCTCGGCATGACGCAGCAGCTCGCGCCGACCGAGCCGATCGCATCGGACGGTTACGACCTGCCGTACCAGCTGCCGCGCAATCTCGAGGAGGGCATCTCGTTGATGGCCGCGTGCGAGCCGCTCGCCGGCATCCTCGGCGACAAGTTCGTGAAGGCCTACCTGGCGTTGAAGGAAACCGAATACGAAGCGTTCTTCCGCGTGATCAGCTCGTGGGAGCGCCGGCATCTGCTGCTGCACGTATGAGCGTGCGGCACTGCTTTACGGAGGAAACATGACCGACCGAAACGAAGCCGTTTCACCGCGACCGGCCGCGCACACGACCGCCGAATACCGCGCGCTCGACGCCGCGCACCACATCCACCCGTTCTCGGACATGGGCGCGCTGAACCGCTCGGGCAGCCGCGTGATCGTAAAGGCCGACGGCGTCTACCTGTGGGACTCGGACGGTAACAAGGTCATCGACGGGATGGCCGGCCTCTGGTGCGTGAACGTCGGCTACGGCCGCAAGGAACTTGCCGATGCAGCGTATCGCCAGCTGCGGGAACTGCCGTTCTACAACACCTTCTTCAAGACGACGCACCCGCCGGTGATCGAACTGTCGGCAATGCTCGCGGAAGTGACGCCCGCCGGCTTCAACCACTTCTTCTATTGCAACAGCGGCTCGGAAGGCAACGACACCGTGCTGCGCCTCGTGCACCAGTACTGGCGCGTGCAAGGCAAGCCGCAGAAGAAATACGTGATCTCGCGCAAGAACGGCTACCACGGCTCGACGATCGCGGGCGGCACGCTCGGCGGGATGGGCTACA
>NZ_JBNCAB010000038.1:0-66347 GCF_049805555.1 Burkholderia sp. DN3021
GGCCAGCACCGCGAGCGGCAGCGGCTCGCCCGCCCGCGGCGCCCACTCCGGCGCGGCGAGCCAGGCCAGCGGTTCGGCAAACAGCAGCGTGCCGTCGTCGCGCGGCGGGTCTTCGCCGGGCTCGTGCCGCACGATCGCCGCGTCGAGCCGGCGTTCGTCGTATTGCGCGAGCAGGCCCGCCGACATCCCGAGATGCATTTCCAGCGACAGCCCCGGATCCTGCCGATGCAGGCTCGTGAGCACGGCCGGCAGGTCGGGTACCGCGACGTGCTCGCTGACGCCGAGCGACAGGCGGTGCGTGCCGGCCGAGATCGCACCGAGCGCGTGGTCGTGCGCGTCGAGCAGCGCACGGGCGGCCGGCAGGAAGTTTTCGCCGTCGGCAGCCAGCTTGACCACGCGCGGCGTGCGCGCGAGCAGCGGCTTGCCGAGGTGTGCCTCCAGCCGCTTCAGCTTCAGGCTGACGGCCGATTGCGTGGTGCCGAGCGCATCGGCGGCGCGCGTGAAGCTGGCGAGATCGGCGACCAGCACGAACGCGCGCACGGCATCGAGGTCGAGTACTTTCATTTCAAATGAAAATGAATGAAATATTCATTGATGAGTGTTCATTATAGTTCGGCGGGGCTAACCTGATGCCGTGTTTCCGTTCTTCAACGTCACCGACAGGAGCAGGACCATGCCATTCACCCGTATCGCAGTGCGCGAAGGCAAACCGGCCGCATACCGCGCGGCGCTCGTCGACGGCGTGCATCTCGCGCTGATGCACACGTTCAACGTGCCCGAGGACGACATCTTCATGGTCGTCACCGAGCATGCGGCCGAGAATTTCGTGTTCGGCCGCCATTACCTCGACATCGAACGCAGCGACGATCTCGTGATGATCCAGATCACCGCGAACAACACGCGCACGCTCGAGCAGAAGCGGGCGCTGTACCGGACGATCGCGGAGAACCTCGCGCAGCAGCCCGGCGTGCGGCAGCAGGACGTATTCATCAGTCTTGTCGAGGTGCTGAAGGAGGACTGGTCGTTCGGCAACGGCATCGCGCAATACGCCGTTTGATGCGCGACAGCGCGACAGGGCCGGATCGTCGCCTGCGCGTTTTGACGGCGTGTACTATGGAAGTTGCTTCACGGACGACGCCGGCGCGGACGATGCGCCGGCGATCTTCATGTGCAGGAGCTTCCATGTCGCGTGTGCTGGAAATCGTGTTGTCGTTGTCGCTGGAAGGCTGGCCGGTCAAGGCTGGGAGTCGCGCCCGCGGCACGCAGCGCGATTTCGGCGCCGAGCTCGTGCGCGCATGGCGGATCTGCCCGCAGGTCCGGATGCGGCGCGGCCATGAGCGCGTGACGATCGAGCCGTGCCAGGTCGAGGAGGCCGAGCCGAGCCCCGGCGCGAGCTGGTGGACCTGGGTCGAGTCGAACGTGCATGGCAGGCGAGTCGTCGCGTCCCGCACGAAAGCGTTCGCGCCCGGCGTCACGCAGCGCGAACTGTTCGACGCGGAGCATGCGGGCATCGTCGTCGCGATGCCGCTGCCCGTGCCCGCAACAGGCGCCGCGGTTGATGCCGATGCGCCGACGGGCGACGTCGACGAAGTCGACGGCGTCGCGCCGGACGCAACCGAGCGCCCGGCCGCCGGCGCGCCGCCCGAATCGCCGGCGCTGCGCCTCGTCAGCGACCGGCGGCGCGGGCGGTGGGCCGACGACAGCGGCGTCGTGGTCGAGATGACGCTCGATGACGTCACGCTGCACGGCGGTGGCGAGCCGCCGCGCCGCTACGTCGAACTGCGTCTCGCCGCGCCCGACTGGGAAACCTTCGCCGCGCGCGCGGCCGCGCTGCACGCGCTGTTTGCCGCGGCGCGCGAACTGAGCGGCGCGTGGCCCGCATTCGTGCAACTGACGAGCGTGATCGACCGCGCCTGTGCGGGCGAGCCGGCCGCCGCCGGGCCGGTCAAGGCGCGGCTCGTCGACCTGACCGGCATCCGCACGCAGCGTGCTGCGCTGTTCGCGCTGTCCGGCGACATCGCCGCACAATGGCTTGGCAACGAGGGCGGCGTGCTCGATCGCGACGATCCCGAATTCGTGCATCAGATGCGCGTCGCGCTGCGCCGCCTGCGCACGCTGATGCGCTTCTTTCCGCTCTTTGCCGACCGCCAATGGAAGGACGCGTTCGGCGTCGACCTGCGTTGGCTCGCCGCACTGCTCGGCACGGTGCGCGATTGGGACGTGTTCTCGACCGAAACCCTGCCCGCGCTGATCGCGGCCGACGGCGGCGGCACCGACTGGAACGGCACGCTTGACGCCGCGCGTGCGCAGTCCATGGCCGCGCGCGTCGAACTGCGGCAGGCGCTGCATTCGGCCCGCTATGCGCGGCTGACGCTCGGCTGGCTCGAATGGCTGAGCACGCTCGCGCTGCCGCCTGCCGAAGGCGGCGACGCGCCGTCGCTGCGGCGTCACGCGACGAAGCGCGTGCGGCGGCTGTTCGGCCATCTTTACGCATCGCCGTCGCTCACGTCGCTCGATACGGCTGCGCGCCACCGGGTGCGGATCGACGCGAAGCGGCTGCGCTATGCGCTCGAATTCTTCGCGTCGCTGGCATCGCGCCGCACGCGCAACGAGACGGTCAAGACGCTCGCGCGCGTGCAGAGCGTGCTCGGCGAATCGAACGACACGATGGTCGCGCTGCAACATCTCGAGCAACTGACGGCGCCGCCGTACCAGCTCGGTTTCGTGCGCGGCTACGGCGCGGCGCTCGAACAGCGCGCGGCGCGCGACGCCGAGACGCTGCTGGCCAGCCTGCGCCCGCCGAAGCTCGACGGCAAGCCGGGCTGAGCGGCGCGCGCTGAATATAATGGCCGCCCGTTTCCCGCATTCATACCGATGACCGACGCACCGCATTCTTCCCCGTCTTCCGAGCCGCTCGAACTGGGCGGCGAGCTGTGGCTGCGCGCGGGCGAGCAGACGCTCGGCGGCGCCACGCGCATCGCGCTGCTCGCGGCGATCGGCGACACCGGTTCGATCACGCGCGCGGCGAAGGCCGTCGGCCTCAGCTACAAGGCCGCATGGGATGCGGTCGACACGATGAACAATCTCGCCGGCGAACCGCTCGTCGCGCGTTCGACGGGCGGCAAGGGCGGCGGCGGCACGACGCTGACGCCGCGCGCGACGTCGCTGATCGCAGCGTTCCGCACGATCGAGCGCGAGCATCGCCGTTTCATCGACGCCGCGAGCGCGGCCGTTGCCGGGTTCGACGTCGACTGGGCGCTGATCGGCCGGATCGGCATGAAGACCAGCGCGCGCAACCAGTTGTTCGGCAAGGTCGCATCGATCGTGCGCGGCACGGTCAACGACGAAGTGACGCTCACGCTGCCAGGCGGGCAGCCGATCGTCGCCGTGCTGACGCACGAAAGCGTCGATGCGCTCGGCCTGCGGGAAGGTGCGGACGCCTGCGCGCTGGTGAAGGCGTCGTGGGTCGTGCTGGCGGTCGACGATGGCGGGCCCGAGCTGAAGGTGTCCGCGCGGAACCGGCTGCGCGGCAGCGTCGAATCCGTCGCGGCGGGCGCGGTGAACAGCGAAGTGACGCTGGCGCTCGACGGCGGCGGGACGCTGACGGCCGTCGTCACCAACGAAAGCGTCGATGCGCTGCAGCTCGACGCCGGCCGGCCGGCGATCGCGCTGTTCAAGGCATCGAGCGTGATTCTCGCGGTGACGGGCTAACGGTGCAGGCACGGTAGCGCGTGCGTGCTGCGGCGATCGTGTGACGGACGGGGGCGAAGCCGGCGCCGGACGTCGTCTGCATGGCGCCGGCTTCGTTTCCGTTTTCAGCTTATGCCGCCGCGTGCGGCTTCTCTCAGGCTCCAGCGTGGCTGCCAGCGCCACGGCCCCGGCCTCGCGCGCTCACGCGACGCGCGTCGGCCACTCGGCGTGCGGCGGTGCCGCCTGCACGCGTCCTTCGCTCAATTGCACGACCTGGTCTCCGAACGCGGCGACGTCGTCGGGGTCGTGCGAGATCAGCACCATCGGGATGTCGAGCCGCGCCTGCAGTTCGGCGAGCTCGTGGCGCATGCGCTGGCGCATCGCGGCGTCCAGTGCCGCGAACGGTTCGTCGAGCAGCAGGATCCGCGGTTGCGCGACCAGTGCGCGCGCAAGCGCGACGCGCTGCTTCTGCCCGCCCGACAGTTGCGACGGATACTGCCCCGCGAGCGCTTCGAGGTCGAACGCGTGCAGCCAATACGCGACTTCGGGCGGCACCGTCTTCGCGCGCGGGTTGCGCAGGCCCGACGTCAGCCCGAACGCGATGTTCTGGCGCACGTTCAGATGCGGAAACAGCGCGTAGTCCTGGAACAGGTACGCGACGCGCCGTTCCCGGGTCGGCACGTCGATGCGGCGCGCGGCGTCGAACAGCGGCTCGCCGTTCAGCGTGATCGTGCCTGCGTCGGGCGACAGCAGGCCGGCGATTGCCTGCAGCGTCATGCTCTTGCCCGCGCCGGACGGCCCGAACAGCACGACGCGCTGCGTCGCCGCCGTGAACGACACGTCGAGCGTGAAACGGCGCTCGGCGTTCGCGTAGGTCTTGCGGATATCGACGACGAGGCTCATGCGGGCCTCCGCCGAAGCAAGCCGGCCGCCGCACGAGACAGGCGATACGGACGAGGCAGGCGCTTCATGTCAACTGGCTCCGCCGGGCGCGCGACGGCACGAGCCAGCCGGTCGCGAGCAGCACGAGCACGCAGGTGATCGACGTCACCAGCACGAGGAAGTTGGCCGTGTTGTCGTCGCCGGCCTGCACGGCCGCATAGATCGCAACCGACAGCGTCTGCGTACGGCCGGGCAGGTTGCCCGCGATCATCAGCGTCGCGCCGAACTCGCCGAGCGCACGCGCGAACGCGAGCAGCGCACCTGCGAGGATCCCGCGCGTGGCGAGCGGCAGCGTCACGCGGAAGAACACCGCGGCTTCGCCGAGCCCGAGCGTGCGCGCGGCGCGCTCGAGATGCGGATCGACGCCCTCGAACGCGGCACGCGCCGACTTCAGGATCAGCGGAAACGCGACGACCATCGATGCGATCACCGCGCCTTGCCACGTGAAGACGAGCTCGATGCCGAGCTTGTCGAGCCATGCGCCGAACACGCCGCGCCGGCCGAGCAGCACGAGCAGGTAATAGCCGAGCACCGTCGGCGGCAGCACGAGCGGCAGCGTCAGCAGCGAATCGACGACGTCGCGCAGCGGCGAGCGCCAGCGCGCGAGCACGAACGCGGCCGCGACGCCGAGCACGATGTCGAGCGCGGTCGCCCAGCCGGCGACCTTCAGCGACAGCAGCAGCGGTACCCAGGCGTCTTGCATCGCGATACGCTCACTTGCCCGCGGGCTTGAAGCCGAACGTCGACAGCACGGCCTGGCCCTGCGGCGACGAGACGAAGTCGACGAACGACTGCGCCTGCGCGGCGTGGCGGCTGTCCTTGACCACGGCGATCGGATAGGTGATGGCCGTCTTCGTCGGCACCGTCAGCGCTACCTTCACGCGGCCGGGCATGATCGCGGCGTCGGTGCCGAACACGAAGCCCGCGTCGACCTCGCCGCGCGCGACGTAGTCGAGGCTCTGGCGCACGTTGGCGGCCAGCACGCCCTTCGCGCTGACGGCATCCCACACGCCGGCCGCACGCAGCGCGCCTTCGGTGTAGCGGCCGACCGGCACCGATGCCGGGTCGCCGTACGCGATGCGCTTCACGCCGGGCGCCGTCAGGTCGTTCAGCGACGTCGGCGCGGCCGCGTGGCTGTCCGCCGGAACGATCAGCACGAGCGAGTTCGCCGCGAAATCGCGGCGCGTGCCGGGCACGATCACCTTTTCGTCGGCCGCTCGATCCATCGCCTTCTGGTCGGCCGACGCGAACACGTCGGCCGGCGCGCCCTTGGCGATCTGCTGCATCAGCACGTCCGACGCGCCGAAGTTGAACAGCACCTTGGTATCGGGATGCTGTTTCTGGTACGCGTCGCCGACGGCCTTGAACGCGTTCGTCAGGCTGGCGGCCGCCGACACGACCAGTTCGTCGGCGGAAGCGGGCGCGCTGAACGCGACACCGGCGGCGGCAAGCGCGGCGATCGGCAGCAGGCGGAGCAGGGTGCGGCGAAGCGGACGGACGATTGAGCGCATGGCGGATTCGTTGGAATGGGTGGAAACCGTAATCGTAATATAGGGTGGGTTATAACGCTTGGCATACCGCTCATGCGACGGTGCGCATGAAATGGTCAGACCTGAAGAACGGCGGGCGTGACGGCAGGACGCCCCGTCACGCGTGCAGCGTGTGCGTCGACGATTCGGTGCGCTGCAGCGACGACGGCTGCGACGCAGGGCGGTAGTTCGGGTTGGCCTTCCAGCGCGCGCGGACGAACGGGCGCTCGTGGCCCGACAGTTGCAGCGCGACCTTCGTGACCCAGCGATGCGACGGCACCGTGATGCCGTGCAGCGCGACGGTGACGAGTGCGAGGCTCACGATGACCGCGGGCGCCGACCAGCGGTGCGGCACCGCACGCCATGAGCCGGAGATGAACGCGAGCGCAGCGATCGCGCCGACGATGCAGCCGGTGATCGATTCCGACGGCGAATGCGCGTCGAGCGCGACGCGCGACACGCCAACCGCGATGCCGGCCGCGAGCCCGAGCGCGATGCCGGCGATCCGCGCCGGCGTGCGCATGCGAATCAACATCAGGAAGATCGCGACCGGATAGACCGACGTCGACAGCATCGCGTGGCCGCTGAAGCCCGTGAAATCCCACGCACGGATGCCGATGCCCCAGCCGAGGAACGCGATCTTCGTGAGCGCGACCACGCCGATCGCGGCTGCGAGCACGCCGAGCCACGCGGCCGCACGCTGCCACGAGTAGCCGAGCGCGAGCCAGACGGCGATCGTGATCGCGAGCGGCAAGGTCAGGCCGGCGCCGCCGAACGCGGTGATCATGATCCACAGGTGAGACGGCAGGTCGAACATCGGGAAGGGGACGAACGAAGGCGGGGAGGATGCTTAAATCAACGCGCGAGCCGGGAAGAACGACTACAACGGATACAAGCGGCGAATCCCCAGTATAGCGCCGCGTGCGCACGAGCCCCGTTTTTTGCGCCGTCGGGAACTCACCGCGCAGGAAAAATCCCGGAAACAATGTTATGGTGCATTGCACAAAGTCGAACGATGCATCCGTTGCGGCGCCCTCGTTGCGCCCCTATTTTTCCTGACTGCGAGCCCGATCGATGACCAAAAGTCTGACCAAGGTGTGGCTGGGCGGCATGAAACGCATGCTGTCTCCGGCCGCCAAACGCGCGGCGCGCGATGCGCAACGCATCACACGCGACGCACTCGAGGCCGCCGCCTCCCCCGCCGTATCCGATCTGTCCCCGCCGCGCGAATCGCGCGTGCGGCCGCGCGCGGCCGCGTGGGCGGCGGGCGAGTGGACGCGCGGCGAACATCCGATGGCGCCCGCGCTCGGGCGTCTCGTCCAGAATCTCGCGTACGGCCTCTACGTGCCGCCCGGCCGCCGGCGCGGCGCGATGCCGCTCGTCGTGATGCTGCACGGCTGCCAGCAGTCCGTCGACGAATTCGTGCAGGGCACGCGGATGAACCTGCTGGCCGACAAGCACGGTTTCGCGGTGTTGTATCCGGAACAGTCGCTGCGCGCGCACGCGCACGGCTGCTGGCACTGGTATGAAGACACCGACCGCGCGGGACGCGGCGAGGCGAACGCGGTTGCGTCGCTGGTCGACGCGCTCGTCGACGAACGGGGTTTCGACGCGTCGCGCGTCTATGTCGCGGGGCTGTCGGCCGGTGCGGGCCTCGCGTCGCTTCTTGCGCTGCACCATCCGGACCGTTTCGCTGCGGTCGCGCTGCACTCGGGCCCCGCGCTCGGCGAGGCGAACTCCGGCATCACCGCGATGGACGTGATGCGGCGCGGCGTGCGGCAGAACCCGGCCGCAGCCGTCGATGCGCTGGTCGACGCCAGCGGGTATCCAGGCATGCCGGCGCTGATCGTCCAGGGCGACGGCGACCACGTCGTCGCGCCGAAGAACGCCGACCAGCTGACGGTGCAGTTCATGCGGCTGAACGGGCTCGCCGACAGCCGCGGCGCGCTGCGCGGCGGCGAACGTGTCGAGACGCGCGGCGCGGGCGCACAGATCACCGATGTCTGCCGCGACGGCGAACCGGTCGTGCGGCTCTGCCATGTGAAAGGGCTCGATCACGCGTGGGCTGGCGGCGACGAAGCCGTGCCGTTTCATGCGGCCGTCGGCCCCGATGCGAGCGCGATGATCTGGGCCTTTTTCGAAGCATATCGGCGCACTGTGGCGACCGAACGACGCATCGTATGATCGACGCTGGCCAAAGCCTAGGGTTTTCCCTATAATTCGGGAAAACCCTAGTCAAAGACCCTTTGGATTGCGAGATCGAACATGTACCTGCTGAGCCACCTCTTCCTGATGCTGACCAAGAACGCTGAAACGGCCCGTAAAGAGCGCGCCGAGGCGTACCTGTCCGAAGCAACCGACATCTACGATCTCGAATTCCGTATGCGCAAGATCGATCGGGAAGCGTCGATGAACCGCCCGTATTCGTTCGGCGCGCGCTAAGCAGCGCAGCCCGGGCCAGCCGGCCCGCCGTTCCGGCGAGTCACTCAAAAGGGCGCGTGGGGGGTGTTTGCGCACGGGCCCTTTTGCATTCGTCGTCCTGCGTCGCGTCAGACGACCGTCAGGCGCACCGGCACGTTGTTGCGCGTTGCGTTCGAATACGGGCACACGTGGTGCGCCTTGTCGACCAGCGCCTGCGCGTCGGCCTTGTCGAGCCCCGGCAGCGACACGCGCAGCTCGATGTCGAGCCCGAAGCCGCCTGCGTCGTTCGGGCCGATGCCCACTTCTGCAGTGACCTGCGTATCGGCCGGCAGCGCCTGCTTGTTCTGGCCGGCGACGAATTTCATCGCGCTCAGGAAGCACGCCGAGTAACCTGCGGCAAACAGCTGCTCCGGATTCGTGCCTTCCGCGCCCGTGCCGCCGAGTTCGCGCGGCGCGGCCAGCTTCACTTCCAGCTTGTTGTCGGCGGATACCGCGCGGCCGTCGCGGCCGCCCGTGCTCGTGGCGCTCGTCTTGTACAGAATGTTCATCGTGCAGCTCCTGTCGGGAAAAGGGGAGAAAGGCGGCCCGGTCGAATGGAACGTCGCCGGCCACGGAGAAAATATAGAACACAAATCATTAGTGTGCAAATGAAATTTTGAAGAAAAACCCGGCGGTGCCGGGCCGGTCGGCCGACGCTCGGTTCGTCAGCGTTCGTTGGCGGCCGACAGCGCGTCGCGCAACTGCTGGAGATCGGCGCGCAGCCTGATCAGGAACTCGGGCGTTTGCTGCATCGCGCAGAAGAGATCGGCGGGCACGGAGCGCGCGCGGTTCTTCAGCGCCCGGCCTTCCGGCGTCACGCGCACGTTCACGACGCGTTCGTCGGCCGCGCTGCGCGCGCGCTCGACGTAGCCGAGCGCTTCCAGCCGCTTGAGCAGCGGTGTGACCGTGGCCGGGTCGAGGTCGAGCCGCGCGGCGATGTCCTTCACCGCGATCTCGTCGCGCTCCCACAGCACGAGCATCGCGAGATATTGGGGATAGGTCAGCGACAGCTTGTCGAGCAGCGGTTTGTACGCCTTCGTCATCGCGTGCGAAGTCGAGTAGAGCGCAAAGCATAGTTGCTCGTCGAGCGTCTGGGGCAGCGGGGGTGGGCGGTCCATGATTCGGGAGGCGCGGTGGACGCGCGAACAATTTGTACGCAAATTATTTTGCGCGCAAAAGATCGGGTTGAACAGGGGCGCCCGGCTAGGGGCGTCCGGCTAGGGGCGGCGGGCGACGGATGCGCGGAGGGGCGCAAGACAGGGAGGGGGCGCCGGGACGCAACCCGGCGCGGAGAACAGCGTGACGGCCGGCGACGCGCGCCGGCCGGGGGGCTTCAGCGGCCCGACGTGGTCGTCGGCGCGCCCGGCTCCTGCACGCCGAAGCAGCCGCGATAGGTTGCGTAGAACGAGCAGTACAGCATCGTGACGATGATGATCGTCACCGGCATCATGATCGTCAGCGCATAGGCGCCGGCGCCGAGCGCCTGCAGCAGCAGCGACAGCGCGAGCGACGTGCCGAGCGCGACGCCGAACCACAGCACGCCGTACACGACGAACGCGCCGCGATTGCGCCAGCAGCTGACGATGCTGAAGAACAGCGCCTTCGCGGGCGGGACGTCATGCCATGCGACGAGCACCGGCGCGAACCAGAACAGCATCGCGATCGGCAGATACAGCAGCGTCGCGAACATCAGCGCGCCGAACGTGCCTTGCGCGGCGAGCGTTTCCGGCGTCGTGCTCGCTTCGTCGGCCGCGCCCATCATCACGTGGAACAGCGCGCCGCCGTCCACGAACGACGAAGCGGCGAACACGAGCACCATCGACGCGACGTAGATCACGCCGAGCACGAGCAGCCGCTGGGTCGTAACGGTGCCGTACGAGCGGAAGCCATCGATCAGGATCGTCGGCATCACCGGCTTGCCGGCCACCGTGTCGCGGCACGCGGCCATGAAGCCGACCGCGATGCCGGGAATGAGCACCAGCGGCAGCGCCGAGCCGATCACGGGCACCATCGACACCAGCGTGATCGCCAGCAGGTACGTGAAGAACAGCGTGATGAACGCGAGCGGGTTCCGGCGGAACAGCCAGACGCCTTGACGGAACCAGACATAGCCCGTTTTCGCGGGCACTTCGATCAGTTGCATGCGGTTTGGATCTCGGGAAGCGCGGGCGTATGCGCGATACGCTCACGCAGGATGCGTTCGAAATGACCGGGGTCGTGCGGCTTGAGCATCTCGGCCGCGCGCGGCAGGTAGAAGTCGTACAGGCGCGACACCCAGAAGCGGTACGCGCCCGCGCGCAGCATGTCGCTCCAGTGGCGGCGTTCCTCGGCCGTGAACGGTCGCACGGTCTGGTACGCGCGCAGCAGCGCATCGGCGCGCGCGACGTCGAGCACGCCGGTCGCGAGGTCGACGCACCAGTCGTTGACGGTCACCGCGACGTCGAACAGCCACTTGTCGCAGCCGGCGAAATAGAAGTCGAAGAAGCCGCCGAGCCGCACGTCGTGGCCGGTGCCGGGCGCCGCGTGCGCGAACAGCACGTTGTCGCGGAACAGGTCGCAATGGCACGGCCCGGCCGGCAGCGCCGCGTAGTCGTCCGACGCGAAGAACGCGGCCTGGTGCGCGAGCTCGCCTTCGAGCAGCGTGCGTTGCGCGTCCGTGATGAACGGCACGATCGCCGGTACGTTCTCCTGCCACCACGGCAGGCTGCGCAGGTTCGGCTGGTTGCGCGGATAGTCGCGCCCCGCGAGGTGCAGGCGCGCGAGCATCTGCCCGACCTCGATGCAGTGTTCGACCCCCGGCGCGAGTTCGGCCGCGCCGTCGAGCTTCGTGACGATCGCGGCCGGCTTGCCGTGCAGCTCGCCGAACAGCGCGCCGTCGTCGCGCGGAATCGGATCCGGCACCGGCACGCCGTGGCCGGCCAGGTGGCGCATCAGGTCGAGGTAGAACGGCAGCTGTTGTGCGGTCAGCTTTTCGAAGATCGTGAGGACGTATTCGCCGCGCGTCGTCGTCAGGAAGAAATTGCTGTTTTCGATACCGGACGGAATGCCGCGAAACGCAAGCACGTCGCCCAGTTCGTAGTGGCGCATCCATTGCGCGAGATCGGAGTCGGAAACAGCAGTGAAAACGGCCATGCGGGATGCGTCAGGTCAGGGTGTCGGCACGCGGGCGGCATGCGTCGCGACAGCAGGTGAAGGGAGGCGGCGCGCCGCGATCGACGCGGCGCGTCGGAATCAGTAGCGCAGGTTCAGCGACGGCAGGCGCGTGATCGGGATGCCCGCGTCGTGCGGCTTCGGCGACGTGTCGGGCGTCGAGCTCATCTGGTAGCGCGTGCCGAAGTTCGACTTCACGTCGATCTCGACCGGTTTGCCGCGGTCGCGGTACTCGGTGACCTCGGTGCCGTTCTTGCTCTTTTCATGGAAGCTCGGCGTGCGTCGAATGTCGGCGAAGTCGACTTTCGACGTGACTTCGGCGCCAGGCCGGTTGATCTTGCGGAGATCGGGCAGGCCGGCGGCTTCGTTGGCCTCGGCCCGCGCCTGCGCGTCGGCGTCAGGCGTGGCGCCGGCGGCGTAAGCGACGCTGGCGGCGGCAAACGCGGCGGCAGCGGCGACGAGAATGAGCGGCTTCATGATGAGTCTCCAGTGAACTCACTGATTTTAGCAAATACTGCGCGTCATCCGGCCCTGGCGTGCGTATGGGCGGCCACGAGGGTGACCGGGTTCCGTGGTAATGTCGTCGGATCAGACGAGGTGATACAAATGAAGAACGACCTGAGCCGCCGGCACCGTGTGCTGACGCCCGAAAGCCCGCCGGTCGAGGCTTTCGACGATTCGATCGCCGCCGTCGCGCGGCTGTCCGCCATTTACGACACGAATACGGGCTTCCTGCGCGACGCATTCGCGCGCTATCGCCGCCACGAACCGATTACCGAGCACGTGCGCGCGTGCTACCCGTTCGTGCGGATCCGCACCGACGTCAACACGCACGTCGATTCGCGCCGCTCGTACGGTTTCGTCGCCGGCCCCGGCGTGTTCGAGACGACGGTCACGCGCCCCGATCTCTTCGCGAACTACTATCGCGAGCAACTGCGCCTGCTGTCGAAGAACCACCATGTCAAGATCGAGATCGGCGTGTCGTCGCAGCCGATTCCGGTCCATTTCGCGTTTCCGGAAGGCATCCATCTCGAAGGCGAGCTCGACCGCGACCGCCTGCTCGCGATGCGCGACATCTTCGACACGCCCGACCTGTCGTATCTCGACGACCGCATCGTCAACGGCACGTTCGAGCCGGCGCCGGGCGAACCGCATCCGCTCGCGCTGTTCACGGCCGCGCGTGTCGACTTCTCGCTGCACCGGCTGCGTCACTACACGGCGACGTCGCCCACGCATTTCCAGAACTACGTGCTCTACACGAACTACCAGTTCTATATCGACGAGTTCGTGAAGCTCGGCCGCGAACTGATGACGGAGAGCGACGATCCCGAGGTGCGCGCGTACCGCAGCCAGTACGGCTCGTTCGTCGAGCCGGGCGATGTCGTCACGTACAACGCGAACCTCGGCAGCGAGCCGGCCGAGGGCGCCGCGCCGCCGCGCCTGCCGCAGATGCCAGCGTATCACCTGAAGCGCGCGGACGGCAGCGGGATCACGATGGTCAACATCGGCGTCGGTCCGTCGAACGCGAAGACGATCACCGATCACATCGCGGTGCTGCGTCCGCACGCGTGGGTGATGCTCGGTCACTGCGCGGGGCTGCGCAACACGCAGCGCCTCGGCGACTACGTGCTCGCGCACGGTTACGTGCGCGAGGATCACGTGCTCGACGCCGACCTGCCGCTGTGGGTGCCGATCCCGGCGCTCGCCGAAGTGCAGCTCGCGCTCGAGCGCGCGGTGGCCGACGTCACGCGGCTCGAGGGCGTCGAACTGAAGCGCGTGATGCGCACGGGCACCGTCGCGAGCGTCGACAACCGCAACTGGGAGCTGCGCGACCATCGCGAGCCCGTGCAGCGGCTGTCGCAGAGCCGCGCGATCGCGCTCGACATGGAAAGCGCGACGATCGCCGCGAACGGCTTCCGCTTCCGCGTGCCGTACGGCACGCTGCTGTGCGTATCGGACAAGCCGCTGCACGGCGAGCTGAAGTTGCCGGGCATGGCCGACACGTTCTATCGCGGGCAGGTCGATCAGCATTTGCAGATCGGCGTGAAGGCGATGGAGATCCTGCGCACGAACGGGCTCGACAAGCTGCATAGCCGCAAGCTGAGAAGCTTTGCGGAAGTGGCGTTTCAGTGATGTGAACACCGGCCCCGGCGGCGGTGCGCATCACCATGCGCGACGCGCCTTCTGACGGGGCACATCTGCCTTTGTCGCAAGCGTCCGATGCACCGGCGAATCTACCGGCAGGCGGAATGCGCGACGGTCGGGGCTGCCGTTCGCGTTGCCGTTGGAAGACAGCGGTCGCGTGGAATGCGCCGCCGAAAACGACAAGGCCGCCCGGCGCAGAAGCGCGCGGGCGGCCTTGCGTGTCGAGCGGCCGTGCGGTGTCGCTCAGCACTCACCCTTCTTCGCGTGTCCCGGCGGGCAGTGGTAGCCGCGACGATCGTCGTAACCATGATGACGTTCCCACTCGCGGCGTTCCCAGTAACGGCGGCCGTCCCAGTAGCGGTCGCCGTGCCAGCCGATGATGACCGCGGGCGCCGGAGCGACCACGACGGGCGCGGGCGCGACGACGACCGGTGCGGGCGTGCCGATGTTGACGTCGACGTTGACGGCATGAGCGAGGCCGGACAGCGAAAGGCCGAGGCCGGCGAAGGCGAGGGCGATCAGAGAGCGCTTCATGTTCTTTTCCGTGATGTCGTTGTGAGGTGGCCGGCGCGACGCGATGGAAGCGAGGGGGGATCGTTCCACCGGGGGAACGCCGCGCCGACACAATGCAGTGTGCTGGCACGCGACGGAAAAGGCGAGGCCTGTTTGTTACCGCGGGTTGGCGGCTCGCAGGCGCGGGATGCGGGCATTGGGCCGCACATTTGACAATGGCGGGCCGCGGGTGCGGGCGATCACGCCGCATCGCGCAGCGCCGACCGCGCGAATTTGACATTCGACGGCGCGCGGCCGTGAAGCGGGATTAACGGCGCGTTACAAAGTAGCACGCGGCAGGTGGCCTGATCGCCATGCCTGCCGCGCGGGAAACGGTACGCCGGCCGTCGGGCCGGCGGTCGTCACGGACGGGTTACAGATAGAACATGCGGTCTTCTTCGGGCCGCGGCGGTTGCCCATCCGAACCTTCGCCTTCTTCCTCGCCGCTGTCCTCGTAGAACGCGAGCACTGCGTCGAGCACCTGGTCGGGATCGTCGATCACCTGCATCAGATCCATGTCTTCCGGATTGATGAGGCCCATCGGAATCAGCTGGTCGCGGAACCACTGCAGCAAGCCCTGCCAGAACGTGCTGCCGACGAGGATGATCGGCACGAGGCGCGACTTCTTCGTCTGGATCAGCGTGAGCACTTCGGACAGTTCGTCGAGCGTGCCGAAACCGCCCGGCATCACGATCACCGCATCCGAATTCTTCACGAACGTGACCTTGCGCGTGAAGAAGTGGCGGAAGCGCAGCGAGATGTCCTGGTAGTGGTTGCCGGCCTGCTCGTGCGGCAGCTCGATGTTCAGGCCGACCGACGGCGCCTTGCCGGCGTGCGCGCCCTTGTTCGCGGCTTCCATGATGCCGGGGCCGCCGCCGGAGATCACGGCGAAGCCGGCGTCGGACAGCTTGCGCGCGATCTGCGCGGCCAGCTTGTAGTGCGGCGTGTCGGGTTTGAGGCGGGCAGAACCGTAGATGCTGACAGCCGGGCGGATCTCCGACAGGTACTCGGTCGCCTCGATAAACTCTGCCATAATCGTGAACATCTGCCACGATGCGCGGGCCTTCTTGGCCGTCGCGCGTTCTTGATCTGCGAGCGAACGCAGACTCGGAATCACTTTTCTCTTGTTCATAATGCCTGAAGAACGAAATCTGGAAGGTAAGACCCTGCTATTGGTTGACGGTTCGAGCTATCTGTATCGGGCTTACCATGCGATGCCTGATTTGCGTGGCCCTGGCGGGGAGCCGACCGGAGCGCTCTACGGAATCATCAACATGCTGCGCCGTATGCGCAAGGAAGTCAGTGCAGAGTATAGCGCTTGCGTGTTCGATGCAAAGGGCAAGACGTTCCGCGACGACCTTTATGCCGACTATAAGGCAAACCGCCCGTCGATGCCGCCCGACCTCGCATTGCAGGTCGAACCGATCCACGGCGCGGTGCGTGCGCTCGGCTGGCCGCTGCTGATGGTCGAAGGCGTCGAGGCCGACGACGTGATCGGCACGCTCGCGCGCGAAGCCGAACGGCACGGGATGAACGTGATCGTGTCGACGGGCGACAAGGATCTCGCGCAGCTCGTGACCGACCACGTGACGCTCGTCAACACGATGACCAACGAGACGCTCGACCGCGACGGCGTGATCGCGAAGTTCGGCGTGCCGCCCGAGCGGATCATCGACTACCTGGCACTGATCGGCGATACCGTCGACAACGTGCCGGGCGTCGAGAAGTGCGGGCCGAAGACGGCCGTGAAATGGCTGTCGCAATACGACAGCCTCGACGGCGTCATCGCGCATGCGGACGACATCAAGGGCGTGGTCGGCGACAACCTGCGCCGCGCGCTCGACTTCCTGCCGCTCGGCCGCACGCTCGTGACGGTCGACACGGCTTGCGATCTCGCGCCGCATCTCGAATCGATCGAAGCGTCGCTGAAGACCGACGGCGAGGCGCGCGATCTGCTGCGCGACATCTTCGCGCGCTACGGCTTCAAGACGTGGCTGCGCGAAGTCGACAGCGCACCGGCGGAAGGCGGCGACGCCGATGCGCCGGACGGCGACCCGGCGCCGGTGGTGGCGGCCGACATCGTTCGCGAATACGACACGATCCAGACCTGGGAGCAGTTCGACGCGTGGTTCGCGAAGATCGACACGGCCGCGCTGACCGCGTTCGACACCGAGACGACCGCACTCGACCCGATGCTCGCGCGGCTCGTCGGCCTGTCGTTCTCGGTCGAGCCCGGCAAGGCCGCGTACCTGCCGGTCGCGCACCGCGGCCCCGACATGCCCGAGCAGCTTCCGCTCGACGAAGTGCTCGCACGCCTGAAGCCGTGGCTCGAATCGGCCGATCGCAAGAAGGTCGGCCAGCACCTGAAGTACGACGCGCAGGTGCTCGCGAACTACGACATCGCGCTGAACGGCATCGAGCACGACACGCTGCTCGAATCGTACGTGGTCGAATCGCACCGCACGCACGACATGGACAGCCTCGCGCTGCGTCATCTGGGCGTCAAGACGATCAAGTACGAAGACGTGGCCGGCAAGGGCGCGAAGCAGATCGGCTTCGACGAAGTGGCGCTCGCGCAGGCCGCCGAATACGCGGCCGAGGATGCCGACATCACGCTGCAGCTTCATCACGCGCTGTATCCGCAGGTCGCGCGCGAACCGGGCCTCGAGCGCGTGTACCGCGAGATCGAGATGCCCGTGTCGCTCGTGCTGCGCAAGATGGAACGCACGGGCGTGCTGATCGACGACGCGCTCCTGCACGCGCAGAGCACCGAAATCGCAACGCGTCTGATCGAGCTCGAAGCGCAGGCGTATGAACTGGCGGGCGGCGAATTCAATCTTGGCTCACCTAAGCAGATCGGGCAGATCTTCTTCGAGAAGCTGCAGTTGCCGGTCGTGAAGAAGACGCCGAGCGGTGCGCCGTCGACCGACGAAGAGGTGCTGCAGAAGCTGGCCGAGGATTACCCGCTGCCGAAGCTGCTGCTCGAGCATCGCGGGCTGTCGAAGCTGAAGTCGACCTATACCGACAAGCTGCCGCGCATGGTGAACCCCGCCACGGGCCGCGTGCACACGAACTATGCGCAGGCCGTCGCGGTGACGGGCCGCCTCGCGTCGAACGACCCGAATCTTCAGAACATTCCGGTGCGCACGGCCGAAGGCCGGCGGATCCGCGAGGCGTTCATCGCGTCGCCGGGCCACCGGATCGTGTCGGCCGACTATTCGCAGATCGAACTGCGGATCATGGCGCACATCTCGGGCGACGCGTCGCTGCTGCGTGCGTTCTCGCAGGGCGAGGACATCCACCGCGCGACGGCCGCCGAGGTGTTCGGCGTGACGCCGCTGGAGGTCAATTCCGACCAGCGCCGGATCGCGAAGGTAATCAACTTCGGGCTGATCTACGGGATGAGCGCGTTCGGGCTCGCATCGAACCTCGGCATCACGCGCGACGCGGCGAAGCTCTATATCGACCGCTATTTCGCCCGCTATCCGGGCGTCGCGCAGTACATGGAAGACACGCGCGCGACCGCGAAGGAGAAGGGCTACGTCGAAACCGTTTTCGGCCGCCGCCTGTGGCTGCCGGAGATCAACGGCGGCAACGGCCCGCGCCGCCAGGCGGCCGAGCGCGCGGCCATCAATGCGCCGATGCAGGGCACCGCGGCCGATCTGATCAAGCTGTCGATGATCGCGGTGGACGATTGGCTCACGCGCGACAGGCTTGCATCGCGGATGATCATGCAGGTGCACGATGAACTGGTGCTCGAGGTGCCCGACGGCGAGTTGTCGCTCGTGCGCGAGAAACTGCCGGAAATGATGTGCGGCGTCGCGAAGCTGAAGGTGCCGCTCGTCGCCGAAGTAGGCGCCGGCGCGAACTGGGAAGAGGCACACTGACGCACCGCTGCGCGGTTCCCGATTCCTGCGGCATATTGTTGCAGGGATGCCGAATATCGAGATGGTTTGCTTGTGGTCAACGCGCAAGCTCCCGGACAATGCATGTCAGTCATGTCATTGACCCGGGGCGGCGCGCCCCGCGTTCCGGAACCGGGCGCATCGAAGTGCTTCGAACTGCACATCGATGATGTCCGAACCGGTTAATCCACCGGCGGCGCGAATGCATCGCGTTCGCTTCGTCCGGCGGCAGCAGTTTCGAATCGCAAAGGGGGAATCGGATGCATCGGATCATCATCGTAGGCGGAGGCGCGGGCGGCCTGGAACTGGCGACGCGGCTCGGCGACCGTTACGGCGCGCGCGGCAATCGTCCCGCGCGTGCGCTCGTCACGCTCGTCGACCGCAATCCGACGCACATCTGGAAACCGCTGCTGCACGAGGTCGCGGCCGGCAGCATGGACCCGTTCACGCAGGAGCTCGAATATGCGGCGCAGGCGCGCTGGCACGGCTTCGAGTTCCAGCAGGGCGGGCTAACCGGCCTCGACCGCGCGGCGAAGCGCATCACGCTGTCACCCATCAACGACAGCGACGGCGCGGAACTGCTGCCGGAGCGCGAGCTGGAATACGACACGCTCGTGATCGCGATCGGCAGCACGACCCACTTCTTCGGCGTGCAGGGCGCGCCGGAAAACGCGATCGCGCTCGATACGGTTGGCGAGGCCGAGCGCTTCCGCAAGCGGCTGATCGCCGCGTGCATGCGTGCCGAGCACCAGGCGCCGGCGCCGACCGCGCCCGGCGATGCGGCCGAACCGCGTATCCAGGTCGTGATCGTCGGCGGCGGCGCGACGGGCGTCGAGTTGTCCGCGGAGCTGCGCAACACGGCGCAGGTGCTGTCCGCGTATGGGCTGCACAAGCTCGACCCGCGCCACGACGTCGGCATCGTGCTGATCGAATCGGGGCCGCGGATTCTGCCGGCGCTGCAGGAGCGTGTGTCGACGGCGACGGCCGAACTGCTCGAAAAGCTCGGCGTGCGGCTGATGCTCAGCGAGCGCGTGACCGAGGTCGCGCCGGGGCTCGTGCATACCGCGAGCGGGAAGACGGTGCGCGCGGACCTGACGGTCTGGGCGGCCGGCATCAAGGCGCCGTCCGTGCTCTCGCATCTCGACGGCCTCCAGGTCAACAAGCTCGGCCAGCTCGACGTGCGTCGCACGCTGCAGACCTTCACCGACGACAACGTGTTCGCACTCGGCGATTGTGCGGCATGCGCGTGGCCCGGCAACGAACGCAACGTGCCGCCGCGCGCGCAGGCCGCGCACCAGCAGGCGAGCTTCCTGCTGAAGGCGATCGGCTGCCGGCTCGAAGGGCGTCCGCTGCCCGAGTTCACATATCGCGATTTCGGTTCGCTCGTGTCGCTCGGCCATTTCAGTGCGGTCGGCAACCTGATGGGCGGGCTGATCGGCGGCAACATGCTGATCGAAGGGCTGTTTGCGCGCTTCATGTACATGTCGCTGTACCGGCTGCACATCGCGGCGCTGCACGGCTATCCGCGGATGATGCTCGACACGGTCGCGCACTGGCTGCGGCGCACGACGTTGCCGCGCGTCAAGCTGCACTGACACCTCGCGCTCGAGCGGGGAGCGGGCGGGGAGTGCGTGCGTCGCACGTGTTCTCCGCCCGTTGTGTTTGCGGGCAGCGAGGCGGCTGCGCGTGTTCTGGCCGGGCGATGTCGCACACGCGTTTTTTCAATCCGCAAGCATCCGGTCGTGCAACGGCGATCGATAGATGCGAGCAGCGCCGCGATTCGGCGGGGGCGTCAGCGGGCTTCGACGCCACGACCGATGCGCTCGAATCGATGAGTCGTAATCGAGTCTTACACATCTGACAGTTGACGCGACAACGGATTATTGGGCATCTTGTCCGGGTTTCCGTTTGCGGCGGGGTGCCAACCGCCGCGACATCCGCGCCGTGCGCCGGCGCGATGCCCCGTCATGCCGTATCCACGATCGTGACGGCGGCGCTCTATCGAGGAGTGCATTCATGTTGAAACCCGAAGTAGACAGCCTGGTCCCCCACGTCCCGTTCTCGCGCCGCAAGTTCATGCAGGCCGCGCTGGGCGGCACCTTCGCTGCGGCCGTGCTGCCCGTTTCGGCGCAGACGGTCACGACCGACAGCGCCGGGCTGGACGTCGACACCGTCGAGATCCGCTCCGGCGACGCGAGCGTGCCGGCCTATCGCGCGCAGCCGGCCGGCAAGACGAACCTGCCGGTCATCATCGTGATCCACGAGATCTTCGGTGTGCACGCGCATATCGCCGACGTCTGCCGCCGCTTCGCGAAGCTCGGCTACCTCGCGATTGCGCCCGACCTGTTCGCGCGGCAGGGCAACGCGGCGAAGTATCCGACGATCCAGGCGCTCGTCGACAACATCGTCAGCAAGGTGCCGGACCGGCAGGTCACCGAGGATCTCGATGCGACGGTCGCATGGGCCGGCAAGAACGGTGGCGACCTGGCGCGTCTCGGCGTGACGGGGTTCTGCTGGGGCGGCCGCCAGGCGTGGCTGTATGCCGAACATAATCCGCACGTGCGTGCGGCCGTTGCGTGGTACGGGTTCGTCGAAGGCAAGACCGACGAGATGACGCCGTTCAATCCGGTCGATCATGCGGCGTCGCTGAAGGTGCCCGTGCTCGGGCTGTATGGCGAGAAGGATGCGAACATCACGCAGGCCTCGCTCGCGGACATGCGCAAGGCGATCCAGACGAGCGACTCGAAGCTCGCGCGCGAATCGGAGATCGTCGTGTATCCGGATGCCGGCCACGCGTTCTTCGCTGACTACCGGCCGAGCTATGTAAAGGGTGATGCCGAGGACGGCTGGAAGCGCGCGATCGCGTGGTTCCACAAGTACGGCGTGATGTAAACGGAACGCGGCGGCCGAATGGCCGCCGCTTCGCTTCACCGGTGCGCCGCGCGCCGGATTACGGGTTCGGGCCGGTCGCGATCGGCCGCGACGGATCGGCGCTCCATTCGCTCCACGAGCCCGGATACAGCGATGCGCCGTGCAGCCCTGCGATCTCCAGCGCAAGCGCGTTGTGGCAGGCGGTGACGCCGGAGCCGCACTGCAGGATCGCGAGATTCGGTTCGGTGCCCGCCAGCAGCGTGGCAAACGTCTCGCGCAGTTCGTGACCAGTCTTGAAGCGGCCGTCGGCGTTGAGGTTGTCCTTGAAGAACCGGTTGCGCGCGCCGGGGATGTGGCCGCCCACACGATCGATCGTTTCGTTTTCGCCGCGATAGCGGTCCGGTGCGCGTGCGTCGATCACGACGCGCGTGTGCGACGTCACGTTCGCAAGCACGGCTGCTGCGTCGACCGTCGATTCAAGAGGCGCTCCCGCGCGGAAATCGCCGGCGGCCGGTTGCGGCACGTCGGCCGTCAGCGGCTGGCCGGCCGCTTCCCATGCCTGCAGGCCGCCGTCGAGCACGGCGACCGAATCGTGGCCGAGCCAGCGCAGCAGCCACCACAGGCGCGCCGCATAGGCGCCGCCTTGCGCGTCGTATGCGACGACCTGCTGGCCCTGCTTGAGACCGCGGCTCGCGAGCAGCGTGGCGAATGCATCGCGGGTCGGCAGCGGATGGCGGCCGTTGGTGCCCGTCTTGCGGCCCGACAGGTCGCGGTCGAGATGAAGATACTGCGCGCCGGGGATGTGGCCGGCTGCATACGCGGCTTCGCCCGCGCCCGGATCGGCGAGGTCGAAGCGGCAGTCGAACAGCACGACGCTGCCGGGCGCCGCGGCCAGGCGCTCGGCGAGATTGGCGGCGGAGATGAGCGTGGTGTAATGAGTGTGCGGCATGACGGCTCCCTGGAGTGCGAATGGCCTGATATTCCAAGTCTAAACAAAAAAAGACGGGCCGAAGCCCGTCTTTTCGTCTGCCGGATGCGGTACGGCGTCAAAGCGCCGCACCGGCCATCAGATGTCGCCGAGGTGGCGGCGCAGGAACTCGTGGAAGTGCTGCATGCCGTCTTCCATCGGGCTCTGGTACGGGCCGACCTGCGACTCGCCGCGTGCCATCAGCGCATGGCGGCCTGCGTCCATCCGCATCGCGATTTCGTCGTCCTCGACGGCCGTTTCCATATAGGCGGCGCGCTCGGCCTCGACGAATTCGCGTTCGAACAGCGCGATTTCCTCGGGGTAATAGAACTCGACGATGTTGGTCGTCTTCTGCGGGCCGCGCGGGATCAGCCACGACACGACGAGCACGTGCGGATACCACTCGATCATCAGGCCCGGGTAGTAGACCATCCAGATCGCGCCGAACTCCGGCGGCACGCCGTTGCGGAACTTCAGCACCTGCTCGTGCCATTTCTGGTAAGTCGCGCTGCCCGGTTTCGCGAGTGCGTTGTGCACGCCGACCGTCTGCACGCTGTACCAGTCGCCGAATTCCCACTTGAGGTCGTCGCACGACACGAAGCTGCCGAGGCCCGGGTGGAACGGGACGACGTGGTAATCCTCGAGGTAGACCTCGATGAAGGTCTTCCAGTTGTAATCGCACTCGTGCACTTCGACATGATCGAAGTGGTACTCGGAGAAGTCGAAGTGATGTTTCGTGCCGAGGTTGGCGAGATCGCGCGCGACATTCCGGCCTTCGGCCTCGAACAGCAGCCCCTGCCAGTTCTGCAGCGGGCTCTTGCCGAGGTTCAGGCACGGCTTGTCGGGGAAGTGCGGCGCGCCGAGCAGCTCGCCTTCCAGGTCGTACGTCCAGCGGTGCAGCGGGCACACGATGTTCTGCGCGTGGCCGCGCCCGTTGAGCATGATCGCCTGCCGGTGGCGGCAGACGTTCGACAGCAGTTCGATCCGGTTCGTCTGGTTGCGGACCAGCACGCGGCCTTCCTTCTCGGACGGCAGCGCAAAATAATCCCCCGCCTCGGGCACCATCAACTCGTGCCCGACGTAACGAGGTCCTTTCTTGAAGAGGGTTTCGATCTCGCGCTCGAGTAGCGCCTCATCGAAATATGCAGTGACTGGAAGCTGGCTGTGAGCCGACTTCAACTGAAGCGCATCGCTCAGATTGGACATTCCCACTCCCGGTGTTAGCGTGAAAGCAGTGAACAACCCAACCATCGAAAAATCGATTTAGGGAAACGGGGAATTATACCCGGTTCGCCTCGCAAGGCCAGGATTAAGTGCCTGATTTGTGTCAATTTTTTGTCGGGAGACAATCGCCAGGCGCACACTGTGTGCCGGAGATGGGGCCGGAATATGTGCCAGGTGCCCAAGTCGGCAGATCGGAGAATTCTCTTTTGCCGTAGAATGTCCGACTTGTTTTGAAATTTGACACCCTCGTCCATGGCGAAAACCGCATCCCCAGGCGCCACGCCGCCCGGCAATGGCACCGAACCGTTGCCGGACAATTATGAGATGGCGCTCGCGGAACTCGAGACGCTGGTTGCCCGGATGGAAGGCGGCGCGTTGAGCCTCGAGGATTCACTGGCGGCGTACCGCCGCGGTGCGACCCTCGTTGCATTTTGCCAACAGCAGCTCGAGAAAGTGGAGCAGCAGGTTCGCGTGCTCGACGGCGCGACGCTGAAGCCGCTTTCGTCCGGAACGGCCGCCACGGACGGCGAAGACGACGATCTATGACATTCGAACAATGGATGCGGTCCGTGCTTGACCGTGTCGAGGACGCACTCGGTCACTATCTGCCCGCTGAAACCGCGATGCCCGCGCAACTCCACGAGGCGATGCGCTATGCGGTCCTCGGCGGCGGCAAGCGCGTTCGCCCGCTGCTGTGCCATGCAGCAGGCGAGCTGACCGGCGCGACGGAAGCGGCGCGCAATGCGGCGGCGGCGGCGCTGGAGATGATCCACGTCTACTCGCTCGTGCACGACGACATGCCGTGCATGGACGACGACGCGCTGCGACGCGGCAAGCCGACCGTGCACGTGCAGTACGACGAGCCGACGGCACTGCTCGTCGGCGATGCGCTGCAGTCGCAGGCGTTCGTCGCGCTGACCGACGCCGCTGCGCTGTCGCCGGTGCAGCAGGCCGCGCTCGTGCGCGAGCTTGCGCTTGCGAGCGGCTCGCTCGGTATGGCCGGCGGGCAGGCGATCGACCTGGCGAGCGTCGGCCTCAAGCTGACGCGCGAGCAGCTCGAGACGATGCACCGGATGAAGACGGGCGCGCTGTTGCGCGCGGCAGTGCGGATGGGCGCGCTGGCCGGCGAGACGCCGTCTGCGGAAACGATGGCCGCGCTCGATGTCTACGCGGCGGCCGTGGGCCTGGCCTTCCAGGTCGTCGACGATATTCTCGACGTCACGACCGATTCGGCGACGCTCGGCAAGACGGCCGGCAAGGACGCGGCGAACGACAAGCCGACCTACGTTTCGATCCTCGGCCTCGAGGCGTCGCGCGAGCTCGCAGCGCAACTGCGCGCCGAAGCGCACGACGCGCTGAAACCGTTCGGCGCGCGCGCACAGCGTCTCGCCGAACTTGCCGACCTGGTAGTGAACCGGGTCAGCTGACGCGAAAGCCCGCCGCCGCGCACACGCTACGATGCGTGCAATAGAATGCGGGCGCGTTTGATTTCCTACAATGGAACGACGATGTACGACTTGCTGAAAACCATCGACGACCCGGCGGATCTGCGCCGCCTCGATCGTCGCCAACTGCAACCGCTCGCGGATGAACTGCGCGCGTTCGTGCTCGACAGCGTGTCGAAGACGGGCGGCCATTTGTCGTCCAACCTCGGGACGGTGGAGCTGACGATCGCGTTGCACTACGTGTTCAACACGCCGAACGATCGCATCGTCTGGGACGTGGGCCACCAGACCTACCCGCACAAGATCCTCACGGGCCGCCGCGACCAGATGCATTCGCTGCGCCAGTACGACGGCATCTCGGGCTTCCCGCGCCGCAGCGAATCCGAATACGACACGTTCGGCACCGCGCACTCGAGCACGTCGATCTCGGCCGCGCTCGGCATGGCGATCGGCAGCCAGCTGAACGGCGACGACCGCTTCTCGATCGCCGTGATCGGCGACGGCGCGATGACGGCCGGCATGGCGTTCGAGGCGATGAACAACGCGGGCGTGTCGGAAGATGCGAAGCTGCTCGTGATCCTGAACGACAACGACATGTCGATCTCGCCGCCGGTCGGCGCGCTGAATCGCCATCTCGCCCGCCTGATGTCGGGCCGCTTCTACGCGGCTGCGCGCGCGGGCGTCGAGCGCGTGCTGAGCGTTGCGCCGCCGGTGCTCGAACTCGCACGCAAGCTCGAGGAGCACGCGAAGGGCATGGTCGTGCCGGCCACGCTGTTCGAGGAGTTCGGCTTCAACTACATCGGCCCGATCGACGGTCACGATCTCGACTCGCTGATCCCGACGCTGCAGAACATCCGCGAACTGCGCGGCCCGCAGTTCCTGCACGTGGTGACGAAGAAAGGCCAGGGCTACAAGCTCGCCGAAGCCGATCCCGTGCTCTATCACGGCCCCGGCAAGTTCAATCCGGCCGAAGGCATCAAGCCGTCGACCACGCCCGCGAAGAAGACGTACACGCAGGTGTTCGGCGAGTGGCTGTGCGATGAAGCCGAGCGCGATACGCGCGTCGTCGGCATCACGCCCGCGATGCGCGAAGGCTCGGGCATGGTCGAGTTCGAGAAGCGTTTCAAGGATCGCTACTACGACGTCGGCATCGCCGAGCAGCACGCGGTGACGTTCGCGGGCGGTCTCGCGACCGAAGGGCTCAAGCCGGTCGTCGCGATCTACTCGACGTTCCTGCAGCGTGCTTACGATCAGCTGATCCACGACGTCGCGCTGCAGAACCTGCCGGTCGTGTTCGCGATCGACCGCGCGGGCCTCGTCGGCGCGGACGGCGCGACGCACGCGGGTGCATACGATCTCGCGTTCATGCGCTGCATCCCGAACATGACGATCATGGCCGCATCCGACGAGAACGAATGCCGCCAGATGCTGCACACCGCGCTGCAGCAGCCGAACCCGACCGCAGTGCGCTATCCGCGCGGCGCGGGCACGGGCGTGCCGACGGTGAAGGAATTCACCGAGATCCCGCTCGGCAAGGGTGAAGTGCGTCGCCACACGGCGCAGCCGGAAGGCAAGCGTGTCGCGATCCTCGCATTCGGCACGATGGTCGCACCGTCGCTCGCCGCGGCCGAGGAGCTCGACGCAACCGTCGCGAACATGCGCTTCGTGAAGCCGGTCGACGCCGCGCTCGTGCGCGAACTCGCCGAGACGCACGACTACCTCGTCACGATCGAGGAAGGCTGCGTGATGGGCGGCGCGGGCTCGGCCTGCGTGGAAGCCCTGATGGAGAGTGGGGTTATCCGACCCGTACTACAATTGGGCCTCCCTGACCAGTTCGTCGATCACGGCGACCACGCAAAGCTGCTGTCGCAATGCGGCCTCGACGGCGCGGGCATCGCGAAATCGATTCGCGAACGCTTCCTGAACCCGGCGGCCGATGTCGCCGGTCAGGCGAAGCGCGTCGCATAAGCTGGCGCCGCCCGCGGGCGGCGCTGGTGCGACTGGCGCAACCGGTCTTCATTGATGCGGAAAACATGGGCCTGCGGGCCCATGTTGCTTTTCCGGCTGCCGCATGACGCGGCGTGCGCGTCGTCGAACGCGCGGCTTACAAGGATTGAACAAGATGAACCAGATGAATCCCGCCTTCGTGATGCCCGACGTGCAGAGCACGGTGGATACCCGTCAGATCCCGATTCAGCGCGTGGGCGTGAAGGCGGTCCGGCATCCGTTGACGGTGCGTACCGAAAGCGGCGACGTGCAGCCGAGCGTCGGTGTCTGGAATCTCGACGTGCACCTGCCGGCCGACCAGAAGGGCACGCATATGTCGCGCTTCGTCGCGCTGCTCGAAGAGAACCGCGCGCCGCTGACGGTCGAGCGTTTCCGCGCGATGCTCGCGTCGATGCTCGAGAAGCTCGAAGCCGAGGCCGGCCGCATCGAGGTCACGTTCCCGTACTTCGTGAACAAGACGGCGCCGGTGTCCGGCGTGCAGAGCCTGCTCGACTACGAAGTGACGCTTGCAGGCGAAAGCCGCAACGGCGACACGCGCCTGTTCCTGAAAGTGCTCGTGCCCGTGACGAGCCTGTGCCCGTGCTCGAAGAAGATCTCGCAGTACGGCGCGCACAACCAGCGCTCGCACGTGACGATCGATGCGGAGCTCGCGGCCGACCTGCCGGTCGAGGCGTTGATCCGCATCGCGGAGGAAGAGGCGTCGTGCGAATTGTGGGGCCTGCTGAAGCGCCCGGACGAGAAGTTCGTCACCGAGCGTGCGTACGAGAACCCGAAGTTCGTCGAGGATCTCGTGCGCGACGTCGCGCAGCGTCTCGATGCGGACGAGCGCGTGGTCGCGTATGTGCTCGAAGCCGAGAACTTCGAGTCGATCCACAATCACAGCGCGTATGCGCTGATCGAGCGCGACAAGCGGCAAGCGGCATAACGCTGCGTCGTTTTGCCGCGCCGATGAAAAAGGCCGCTCGTTTTGAGCGGCCTTTTGGTTTTCTTGTCTGGGACGTCGTGGTTCAGCGTGCGAGCGACGCGAGATCCCAGCGCGGCTTCACCGTGAATGCATAGTCGGCGTTCGCCTGCTCGGGCCAGCGGCCGAGCCGCAGCGCGCCCGCGAGTGCGATCATCGCGCCGTTATCGGTGCAGAGCGCGAGATCGGGGTAGTGCACGTCGAAGCCGCGCTTGGCCGCGGCGGCCGACAGCGCCTCGCGCAACTGGCGGTTCGCGCCGACGCCGCCCGCGACCACCAGGCGCTTGAGCTTCGTCTTCTTCAGCGCGGCGAGCGACTTCGCGACGAGCACGTCGACGGCCGCGTCGACGAAACCGCGCGCGAGGTCGGCTTTCGCGCGTTCGAGCGCGTCGCCCGTCAGCTTCGCCGCCTCGAACTTCTTCATCTGTGTGAGCACGGCCGTCTTCAGGCCGCTGAAGCTGAAGTCGAGGTCGCCGGAATGCAGCATCGGACGCGGCAGCACGACCGCGCCCGGCGTGCCCGTTTCGGCGAGCTTCGACACTTCCGGGCCGCCCGGGTAGCCGAGGCCGATCAGCTTCGCGGTCTTGTCGAACGCTTCGCCGGCCGCGTCGTCGAGCGTTTCGCCGAGCGTCTCGTACACGCCGACGTCGGTCACGCGCATCAGTTGCGTGTGGCCGCCGGAAACCAGCAGCGCGACGAACGGGAACGGCGGCGGCTCGGCGACGAGCAGCGGCGACAGCAGGTGGCCTTCGAGGTGATGGATGCCGACGGTCGGCTTGTTCCATGCGAGTGCGAGCGCATTCGCGATGCTCGCGCCGACCAGCAGCGCGCCGGCGAGGCCGGGGCCTTGCGTGAACGCGATCGCGTCGATGTCGTCGCGGCGCGTGCCGCTTTGCGCCATCACTTCCTCGAGCAGCGGCAGCGCGCGGCGGATGTGGTCGCGCGACGCGAGCTCGGGCACGACGCCGCCGTATTCGCGGTGCATCGCGATCTGCGAATGGAGCGCGTGCGCGAGCAGGCCGCGCTGCGTGTCGTAGAGCGCGAGGCCGGTTTCGTCACAGGAGCTTTCGATGCCGAGAACGAGCATGGGTGCGGGCGGGGCGCGCCGAAGGAAGGTAAACGTAACCCGAAAGTATAGCAGGCGAGGGCCGGACGCCGCTGGCGGCGGCCCGGGCCCGATGCCGGGCAGGTACAATCCGCGCCATGGAAACTTTTGACATCGCCGTGATCGGCGCGGGCGCCGCCGGGATGATGAGCGCCGCGGTCGCCGGGCAGCTTGGCCGCCGCGTCGTGCTGATCGATCACGCACCGCGGCTCGCCGAGAAAATCCGCATCTCGGGCGGCGGCCGCTGCAACTTCACGAACCTGTACGCAGGCCCCGACAACTACCTGTCGGCGAATTCGCATTTCGCGCGTTCGGCGCTGGCGCGCTATACGCCGCGCGACTTCCTCGGGCTGCTCAGGCGCCATCATGTGACCTGGCACGAAAAGCACAAGGGCCAGCTCTTTTGCGACCACGGCAGCGACACGATCATCGACGTGCTGAAGCACGAATGCGACGCGGGCGGCATCGCGTGGCGCCGGCCCGTCGTCGTCGACGCGGTGCGCCACGCACCGGCCGACGGCTTCACGCTCGACACGCAGCAGGCCGGATCGATCGGTGCGCGCGCACTGATTGTCGCGACGGGCGGCCTGTCGATCCCGAAGATCGGCGCGACCGATTTCGGCTACCGGCTCGCGAAGCAGTTCGGCCACAAGCTCATCGATACGCGGCCCGCGCTCGTGCCGCTCACGTTCGCGCAGCACGACTGGGAGCCGTTCGCGGCGCTCTCCGGCGTGTCGCTCGAAGTGCGCGTATCGACCGGCGACAAGAAGCGCGGTGGCGAATTCGTCGAGGACCTGCTGCTGACCCATCGCGGCCTGTCGGGGCCCGGCATCCTGCAGATCTCGAGCTACTGGCAGCCCGGCGACCCGATCCGCGTCGACCTGCTGCCGCAGCGCGACACGGTGGCCGACCTGCTCGACGCGAAGCGCACGTCGAAGCGCCAGATCGGTTCGCTGCTCGCGGACTGGGTGCCGTCGCGCCTCGCGCACGCATGGCTCGACACACACAGTGTCGCGGCCGACGCACGGCTTGCGGACCTGCCCGACAAGACGCTGCGCCAGATCGGCGACGCGCTCGCCGGCTGGACGCTGACGCCGAACGGCACCGAAGGCTACAAGAAGGCCGAGGTGACGAAGGGCGGGATCGATACGCGGGAGCTGTCGTCGGCGACGATGATGAGCGCGCGCGTGCCGGGGCTGTTCTTCGTCGGCGAGGCCGTGGACGTGACGGGCTGGCTCGGCGGCTACAACTTCCAGTGGGCGTGGGCGTCCGGCACGGCGGCCGGGCAGGCCGCGGCGGAGTATGCGCGCGGCGCCTGACGGGCCGGGCAAGCCCCGTTTTAGCGGGACCAGGCCCCGTGCCTTTGAACAATCGCTCTGCTATACTCGGTAGTCTTTCCCTGCAAACCTTTATTCGTGTCGGATCATGACGATCATTCGCGTTAAAGAGAACGAGCCGTTCGAAGTTGCAATGCGTCGCTTCAAGCGCACGATCGAGAAGAATGGTCTGTTGACCGAACTTCGTGCGCGCGAGTTTTACGAGAAGCCGACCGCGGAGCGCAAGCGCAAGAAGGCTGCTGCGGTGAAGCGTCATTACAAGCGTATCCGCAGCCAGACGTTGCCGAAGAAGCTGTACTGAACGATTGGGCGCCGCGCGGTTCGCTGAGCGGCGCACCGGCGACTCCGTGCGATCGGGTGATCGCGCAGCCGATCAGGCGGCGAGTCGCCGATGCCGGATTCGAGCAACCCGCTTGAGACACTGTCCCAAGCGGGTTTTTGTGTTGACGCCCGTTCGCGGGCGTCGGATTCACGTTTCCATCCCGGGTGAAAGATGAGTTTGAAAGAGCAGATCAGCGAAGACATGAAGGCTGCGATGCGCGCGAAGGAAAGCGAGCGCCTGGCGACGATTCGCCTGCTGATGGCCGCGATCAAGCAGCGCGAGGTCGATGATCGGGTCGCGCTCGACGACGCGGGCATCACGGCCGTGATCGACAAGATGATCAAGCAGCGCAAGGATTCGATCAGCCAGTTCCAGGCCGCCGGCCGCGACGACCTCGTCGCGAAGGAGCAGGCCGAGCTGACCGTGCTGGGCGGCTACATGCCCGCGCAACTGTCGGATGCCGAAGTGGCGGCCGAAGTCCAGGCGGCGGTCGCGCAAACCGGCGCAGCCGGCCCGCAGGACATGGGCAAGGTAATGGGTGTGCTGAAGGGCAAGCTCGCCGGCCGTGCCGACATGACGGCCGTTTCCGCGCAGGTCAAGGCCGCGCTCACGAAGTAAAACCCGTTCCCGGCGCGCGCGGCGTTGCGTGCGCCGGGCGTCGTATGGTCTTTTTTCGCTCGATCCCACGGTGATTCCGCATTCGTTCCTGCAGGACTTGCTGAACCGCGTCGATATCGTCGACGTGGTGGGTCGGTACGTGCAGCTCAAGAAGGGCGGCGCCAACTTCATGGGGCTGTGCCCGTTCCATAACGAGAAGAGCCCGTCGTTTACCGTCAGCCCGACCAAGCAGTTCTATCACTGCTTCGGCTGCGGCGCGCACGGCACGGCGATCGGCTTCCTGATGGAGCATGCGGGGCTCACGTTCCCGGAAGCCGTGCAGGAGCTCGCGCAGTCCGTCGGGCTGACCGTGCCGCACGAGCCGTCGATGCGCGGCGGCGGTGGAGGCACGGGCAGTGGCGGCGATTATCCGGCGCCGGTGTCGAAATCCGTCGCGACCGCGCTGTCCGATGCGATGACTGCCGCGTGCGATTACTACCGCAAGCAGTTGCGCGGCGCGACTGTCGCGATCCAGTACCTGAAGAACCGGGGCCTGACCGGCGAGATCGCCGCGCGCTTCGGTCTCGGTTATGCGCCGGACGGCTGGCAGAACCTCGAAACCGCGTTCCCCGACTATCGCGACGAGTCGCTCGTCGAGTCGGGGCTCGTGATCGTCAGCGAGAAAACCGATGCGCAGGGCGTCGCGCGCCGCTACGACCGGTTCCGTGAGCGGATCATGTTCCCGATCCGCAACGTGAAGGGGCAGGTGATCGGCTTCGGCGGCCGCGTGCTCGGCAGCGGCGAGCCGAAATACCTGAACTCGCCCGAAACGCCGCTGTTCAACAAGGGCAGCGAGCTGTACGGGCTGTTCGAGGCGCGGCTCGCGATTCGCGAGCGCAAGTACGTGCTGGTCGTCGAAGGCTACATGGACGTCGTCGCGCTCGCGCAGCTCGGTTTCCCGAACGCGGTCGCGACGCTCGGCACCGCGTGCACGCCGATTCACGTGCAGAAGCTGCTGCGCCAGACCGACACGGTCATTTTCAGTTTCGACGGCGACTCGGCCGGGCGGCGTGCGGCCCGGCGCGCGCTCGAGGCGTGCCTGCCGCATGCGGCGGACAACCGCACGATCCGGTTCCTTTTTCTGCCGGCCGAGCACGATCCGGACAGCTATGTGCGCGAGTTCGGCGCGGATGCGTTTTCCGAGCAGGTCGAGCGCGCGATGCCGCTGTCGCAATTTCTGCTCAACGAAGCAATTGCCGGCAAGGCGCTCGATCAGCCGGAAGGCCGCGCGAAGGCGCTGTTCGATGCGAAGCCGCTGCTGCAGGCGCTGCCTGCGAACGCGTTGCGCGCGCAGATCATGCACATGTTCGCGGACCGCCTCGATATCCCGTTCGAAGAGGTCGCGGGGTTGTCCGACGTCGACGCGCGGATCGCGGCGCCGCCGCGCCAGGCGCCCGCGCGCAGCGAGCGGCGCCGCGTGACGGACAGCGAAAAGCGTGCGTTGCGCACGCTGGTGATGCATCCGCGTATCGCGTCGCAGCTCGACGACGAACAGATTGCGACCCTGCGCGCGTTGCCGCGCATCGGCGAGCTGTTCGCCGAAGTCGTCGACCATGCGCGTGCGCTGGGCGACGGCGCGGAGTTCCGGCTGCTGTCGGATGTCCTGAGGACGTCCTCGAACGGGGCGACTTACGAGGAAATCTTCCGCGAAATTCTGGACTATGATGAAAACGTCCGCGATTTGCTGTTACAGAATCCGGAAGACGAGACGGTGCCCGAGCGGCAGCGTGAACAGGAACGGATCGCGGGGGAGGAGCTGCAGGCGGCGGTGCTCAAGATGCGCTATGACGCCTGCTGCGACCGGCTCGATCGGCTGGCGCGGCAATCCACCTTCACACCCGGGGAATTGGCCGAATTGACGGAATTGAACCAGCAGCGAACCGACATGAAGCGTCGGCTCGGGCTGTAGGCGGCCGGGGCGCTTAGAGAGGGTTCCCCAGCGTGCTATAATATAAGGTTTCCAGCGGTTTGTTTTCCAAGCAGAGGCGAGAATCGCGATGGCAAAGACGACAGGCGGAAAGAAAGCAACAGGCAAGGGCTCGACGGAGCCGACCAAGAAGGTCACAGCGGCCAAGTCTGCTTCTTCCACCAGGACAACGTCTTCAGCATCGTCAGCCCCTGCGGGAAAGAAAACCGCGGCCGGCACTGCTCAGGCTGCGCCGGCGCCGGCAGCCAGAACACGGGCTGCCGCCAGACCCGACTCCGGGCCGGCCAAGCCGGCGGCGAAGCGGGCAAGTGCGAAAAGCGCAAGGGACACGACTGCCGCCGCGGACGAAACGGCAGTACGTACTACTCATGCACCCACGGTTCAACCGGCTGTCGTCCAGCAGCCGCGAGTCGATATAGCCGGTACGGCGAACTCCATGACCAAAAAGCTGAACGAAGTATCCGTCGACGACGACGCAAATCAGAGCGACGAGCAGCCCGCAGCCGCGGCTGCACCGGGCAAATCCAAGGTGCGCGATCGTCGCGCCAAGGAAAAGGCGCTGCTGAAGGAAGCGTTCGCGACGAGCACGCCGGGCACGGCCGAGGAGCTCGAAGAGCGCCGCGTGAAGCTGCGCGCGCTGATCAAGCTCGGCAAGGAGCGCGGCTTCCTTACGTACGCCGAAATCAACGATCACCTGCCGGACAACTTCACCGAGACCGAAGCCCTCGAAGGCATCATCGGCACGTTCAACGACATGGGCGTGGCGGTCTACGAGCAGGCGCCGGACGCGGAAACGCTGCTCCTGAACGACAACGCGCCGGCCGCGTCGTCGGACGATGAAGTCGAAGAGGAAGCGGAAGTCGCGCTGTCCACCGTCGATTCGGAGTTCGGCCGCACGACCGATCCGGTCCGGATGTACATGCGCGAAATGGGCACGGTCGAGCTGCTCACGCGCGAAGGCGAAATCGAGATCGCGAAGCGGATCGAGGACGGCCTGCGCCACATGGTGATGGCGATTTCCGCGTGCCCGACGACGATCGCCGACATCCTCGCGATGGCCGAGCGCGTCGCGAACGAAGAGATCCGCGTCGACGAGCTCGTCGACGGCCTGCTCGATCCGAATGCTTCGGACTCCGCCGATACCGACGGCTTCTCCGCGAAGGAAGCGGAAGCCATCGAGAACGAGGACGAGGAAGCCGAAGAGGAAGAGGAAGAAGAGGAAGAGGAGGACGATGACGGCGCCGCGCAGGCGACGGCCAACGCCGCCCAGCTCGAAGCCCTCAAGCGCGCATCGCTCGACAAGTTCTCGCAGATCAGCGAGTGGTTCGACAAGATGCGCCGCGCGTTCGAGAAGGAAGGCTACAAGTCGAAGTCCTACCTGAAGGCGCAGGAAACGATCCAGACCGAGCTGATGACGATCCGCTTCACCGCGCGTACCGTCGAGCGCCTGTGCGACACGCTGCGTGCGCAAGTGGACGAAGTGCGTCAGGTCGAGCGCCAGATCCTGCACATCGTCGTCGACAAGTGCGGCATGCCGCGTTCGGAATTCATCGCGCGCTTCCCGGGCAGCGAGACGGATCTCGACTGGGCCGAGAAGATCACGGCCGAAGGCCATTCGTACAGCGCGGTCCTGTCGCGCAACATCCCGGCGATTCGCGAACAGCAGCAGCGCCTGCTCGACCTGCAGGCGCGCGTCGTGCTGCCGCTGAAGGACCTGAAGGAAACCAACCGCCAGATGGCGGCCGGCGAACTGAAGGCACGCCAGGCGAAGCGCGAAATGACCGAGGCCAACCTGCGTCTCGTGATCTCGATCGCGAAGAAGTACACGAACCGCGGCCTGCAGTTCCTCGACCTGATCCAGGAAGGCAACATCGGCCTGATGAAGGCGGTGGACAAGTTCGAATACCGTCGCGGCTACAAGTTCTCGACCTATGCGACGTGGTGGATCCGTCAGGCCATCACGCGTTCGATCGCGGACCAGGCGCGCACGATCCGTATTCCGGTTCACATGATCGAGACGATCAACAAGATGAACCGCATCTCGCGGCAGATCCTGCAGGAAACCGGTCTCGAGCCGGATCCGGCAACGCTCGCCGAGAAGATGGAAATGCCGGAAGACAAGATCCGCAAGATCATGAAGATCGCGAAGGAGCCGATCTCGATGGAAACGCCGATCGGTGACGACGACGATTCCCATCTCGGCGACTTCATCGAGGACACCAACACGGTCGCGCCGGCGGATGCCGCGCTGCATGCAAGCATGCGCGACGTCGTGAAGGACGTGCTCGATTCGCTGACGCCGCGCGAGGCGAAGGTGCTGCGGATGCGCTTCGGCATCGAGATGAGCACGGACCACACGCTCGAGGAAGTCGGCAAGCAGTTCGACGTCACGCGCGAGCGGATCCGTCAGATCGAGGCCAAGGCGCTGCGCAAGCTGCGTCACCCGAGCCGTTCCGACAAGCTGAAGTCGTTCCTCGAAGGGAACTGATTTCCAGCGTTTCTCCTGCGAACGCCGCCGGCATCTGCGTGATGCCGGTAGCGTTTGTCTCCTTTGTTGTTACAATGCCGGCCCGGCTTCCTTGCCGGGGCTGCGTGTAGCACGCGTCAAATCTCATCAGGGCTTGTAGCTCAGCGGTTAGAGCAGTCGACTCATAATCGATTGGTCGCGGGTTCGAACCCCGCCGGGCCCACCAGATTCGCTTCCACGGTGTTCCATGGAATGCCGCAAACCCGCGATAGCCGCAAGGCTTCGCGGGTTTTTTTGTTGGTTCAACGCGAAATTCCGGGGACGGCGGCGCGGATCTTTAGGAAGAAGTACTCCTCGTCGCGGTACCCGTAGGCCCTACGCTTAATGACTTTGATGGTGTTGTTGATGCCTTCGACAACGCTGGTATTGAGCGGATGGCGGCAGCGGGTCACGATTCCGTGCCAGTAGCCCTGCAAGCGCTCGGCGAACTTTTGCAAGGCGGCGATCCCGCTTTGCTGAGCCTGTTCGAACCATTGCCCCCAAGCCTTGCCCGCCCAGGCCGGCTTTCGGTGGAACCAGAGCCGTTTGAACTCGTCGCATAGCACGTAGACGTATAACAGCGACTGATTGGCGGCCAGCGACTCCTTCAACTGCACTGTCTGTTCCGGCTTCAGATTGTGGCCGTACTGACGCAAGCGGCGCCGGCGGTTCCGCTGTCGGTATTGAGCGGGCAGGCGGAGAGGATGGTCGACGCGGTGAAGTTGATGGAAGCGCTCGGAGGCAGGTCGACGGACGAGATGGAATCTGGGTCGGCTTCGACCGGCGGCCGCATCGAACGGCGCTATCCGGGCCCTGCCAGCCTCAGGTCCGGCTCGACCAGGAATTGGGATTTCACATGATCGACGACATAGATGACCACGCCGCTCGCCCGGCGCGTCCTCGGTGAATAGTCGAACTCGGTCGCATCGGCGTCGGCGGATGCCGGCCTCACGAGAAACACGTGCATTCCGGCCTTGAATACGTGATGCGAGGGCAGACGCTGATTGACCAGTTCGATGAATTGCGTGGCCGAGATCACGGGCATGAAAGCAGACATGGATCTTCTCTGGTACGAACCGATAAAGCGTTCAGGACGGACAAGCTTGAGCGTCGCAGGGTTTCACGCAGCCAGAGGCCGCGGCATCAAAGCGTACCGCGGGCCGTGGACGATTCGGCATTCAACCAGTAGCCGTGCTTGCCGTAGAACTGATGCAGCACAATCTCGTCGCTTCGATAGACGGGCTGCGAATCGTCGTATTCGGGGCTATGGCGAATCGATTCGCGGTTGAGCGCGGTTGATGCCGTTTCCGTGGCCCAGTCCACCCGGTCGAGCCAGTGCGTCGCGATCAGGACTTCCTTGTTGGTCAACCACCAGTTCCGCGTACTGATTGCGAGGTAGCGGATCACCCAGGCTTCATCGTCGTAGATGAAGTCGGACACGCGGCCGATGCGTCCGGCCGTGGTTTCGAGCCGATAACCCTTGACCCGGCCGGTGCCGCGCAGATGCGTATCCGTCGGTGTGTCTGCGGGCGCGTCGGCCCCCGCGTCGGCCGGCGTTGCGCGAGTGGGCAGCGGACTTCCAGCCTCGAAATCTTGCGACAGGGCGGCAGAATGGAACGCAGGGTATGCGTTCATGCCCCACAGGTTCGGGCCACCCCAGTAGGGCGGGTAATGGTAGTACCGCAGGTATTCGACCTCGTGTTGACGGGATAGTGGCTTGCGTGTGTCCAGATTCGGGCTGTCTCCTACTTGATGGCGCGTCAGGTCGATATGCAGCGTGCTGGATCGGGAGTCGGTGTGCTTGACGGAGTAGGGCGAGATGAGCACCCGCCTCTCGTGCAGCCAGTCGCCCGTCTCGACGACGAGGTAACGGATGCACCAGTTGTCGTCGTCGAAGTAGGCTTGAATGATATGTCCGATGTCGCCGTCCTTCGCGCGGACCGCGCTTCCGTGCAATTCCTTGATGCTTCGTAGCATGATGTTCTCGTCAGATCGATGCGCGGCATGTCGATGATCCGGCTGAACCGCGTGCCGTGCGGTGGCGTCCAGTCGCTCGCCCGTGGATGCCGAGCGATTCGTACCGATCCCGTTCATGCTCGTGGTGCCACAGTCTGATGTTTCGTCGTGACGGATTCCGGCATGCTTTCACGATACTGGCAACGGACTGCCGACGCGGTACGAAAGCGTACAAAGTGTGCGCCGGATCGGACATGGGTCTGTCGGATCGACGCGGATCAGGATAACGAATCGACTGGAACATCCCCGGGGGGCGTGACGTGATGTGAAGCCGACGATGCAGGCTTCGACAACGCGCATTGGCTGCTGATGCCGCAATCGCAGTGGGGATTGTCGCTTTACCGGTACTGCAGCCGGACGCCGTACCGGGCGGACTGACGGCGTCCTGCCGGATCGAGAGGTCGTTGCGCCGAAAGCCGCCTGTGCGCAGAGGGGCGGGGGCTCATGGCTACATGAACCAAATGAACGTATGACGCGCGTGCCGGGATGCCGAAACTTCCACGATGTATCGCTCCGATTGGCCGTTGTAGCTCGCGTTGATCGCATAACGTCCATTCTTCAGATTGGCCAGCATGAACGGGCCGTCCGACGGCGTTTCCAGGACCGTATTGCCTTTCATGTCCGTGATAGTCACAAGTACGTCGGACAAGTATTCGTTCTCGCTTCGGGCCCGGCGGACGAAGGTGAGCACGAGTGCGTAGTCGCGCATGGCACCCTTGATGGCGACCGATTGATCGAGTCCGATGCCGCCCGACATATAGGTAACCTGATCGGTGTGCCGTATCGGAGGAAGGTTGTCGTCGGCTGCGACCGGGGCGATTCCGACTAACGTGGCACTTAGAAGGAACGCGAGCATTAAGGACGCGGATGTTTTCATGAGGGATCTCCTGGAGGATTCGGCGGGGAGTAGACGTGTGGCGGCAGTGTTGGTCTGACTGACAGGGCCGGCTCGCTTCTCACCAATGCGGCTATTCGCGCCGCATGTCTGTTCGGTGCCGGACGCTTGGTCTTCATCCGATTACGCGCCGTCCGGGGCGTCGTACGTGCCGGCTTCGGCAACTTGAGCAGCGCGCTGCCTGCGGGCGTGGCGTTATCGCGAACACTGCGTCGGCGGCATGTCGCGCATCTTCAGAACACCACCACCGGGAAAACATGGGAGTGTGCCGTCCCGATGGCAATCGAAGTATGCTGTGGCGCGGCACGGTCCGCGCGCGATGCCTGTCGGGCGCCCGGGCAGCCGTCGAGCCCCGCGATCCATCCGGCGGCCGGAATAAACATGCTTCGCTCGGGAGTGGCGACGGTAATCATGATCATGCTGCGTTCGTGGGGTGCGATTCTTTCGTTGCTGGCGCTCGTCGCGTGCGCCAGCCTGCCGCCGCAGGCCGACCGCGCGCCGACGCATGCGTTCGCCGATACGGAAAACACGCGGCTGGGCGTTGCGTTCCGCCAGCAGGCCGGCATGCATCCGGGGCAGGACGCGTTTCATCTGCTGACGGATCCGGTCGATGCGCTGGATGCGCGCGTGCTGCTTGCGGACCGCGCGGACCGGTCGCTGGACCTCCAGTACTACATCTGGCACGACGACCTGACCGGGCACGAACTGGCCGACGCGATCATTCGAGCGGCCGATCGTGGCGTACGCGTTCGCGCGCTGCTCGACGATCTCGGCACGAACGCGGACGACCGCAAGCTGCTCGAGATCAGCTCGCACCCGAACATCGAGATCCGGCTGTTCAACCCGGTTGCCACGCGTACGTTCAAGAAGATCGGCACGGTGTTCGAGTTCTCGCGCGTCAACCGGCGCATGCACAACAAGGCGATGATCGCGGACAACCAGGCGGCGATCGTCGGCGGCCGCAATATCGGCGACGAATACTTCGGCGCATCGTCGATGCTGGAGTTCGGCGATCTCGATGTCGTCGTCCATGGTCCGGTCGTGAAGGACATCTCGACGGAATTCGATACGTTCTGGAATTCCCCGTATGCGTATCCGATCGACGCGCTGGTCGGGCACGACGCGGCGCCGGGCGGGCTGGACCGCGAGCGCGAACGGTTGCGCGACTACCTGAGGGCGATGGAGGACAATCCGTACGTGCTCGAAGCGAGGCAACGGCTCGACCGGATCGTTCATGGGCAGGGCACGGAACTGTCGTGGGGGCGCGCGACGGTGCTGTACGACGATCCGTCGAAGATCGCGCATTCGCCGAAGGACAGCGACGGGCATCTGATGCCGCAGTTGCGCGCGCTCGCATTGCAGCCCGAACATGACCTGCTGATCGTGTCGCCGTATTTCGTGCCGGGCAAGGCCGTCGTCGATCGGCTGCGCGCGCTCTCGGCGCGCGGCGTGCGCGTGACGGTGCTGACCAATTCGCTCGCGTCGACCGACGTGGCGGCCGTGCATGCCGGCTACCGGCGCTACCGAAGCGATCTCGTGGCGGCCGGCGTGCGGCTTTACGAGCGGCGGCCGTCGGGCGACAAGAGCATTTCGAAGCAGGTCATCATCGGGTCGTCGCGAGCGTCGCTGCATGCGAAGACCTACGTGTTCGACCACAAGAGCATTTTCATCGGGTCGATGAATCTCGATCCGCGCTCGCTGAACCTCAATACGGAGATCGGCGTTTACTGCGAGAGCCCGGCGATTGCGTCGCAGGTTGCAAACGACCTGGAATCGCGACTCGACCGGATCGCGTGGCGCGTCGAGCCGAGGACCGATCCGGCGGGGAAAGGGCAGCTCAAGTGGGTTCAGACCGATTCGGACGGGAAGGTCGTCGAGCTCGATCACGAACCGGAAGTGTCGGCCGCGCGTCGGATGGAAGTCTGGTTTCTCGGGCTGTTTCCGATCGAGTCGCAACTGTGAGCGACGATGCGTCGTGCTGCGCTCAGCACAGCGAGCAGCTGAGTTTTTCGATGACGTCCGCGAGCTGCAGCGTCGCTGTCTCGATCGTCGCGTCGGTCAGCCCGGAATATCCAAGCACGAAGCCGTTGTACCGGCGGCCGTCGCCGACGCCGTAGCTGCTCAGCGGCTGAAGCAACAGGCCATGCGCGGCCGCCGCGTGCGCGACTTCGGTGTCGTGCAGCGGCAGCGCGAGATCCGCTGACAGATGCATGCCGCCCGGGCTTTCACGAACGCTCAACGCGGTGCCGAGGTGGCGGGCGAGTGCCGCTTCGAGGCTGCTGCGCCGCGCGGCGTACAGCGCCCGCATGCGGCGCAGGTGCCGCGCAAAGAGGCCGGTGTCGATGAATTCGGCCATCGCCAGTTGATCGGCCGAATGGCCGCGATGGACGAGTTCGCGCAGCGTCCTGGTGAAGCGGTCGACCAGCACCGGCGGCACCACCATGAAGCCGAGCCGGAGCGCGGGAAACATCGTCTTGCTGAACGTGCCGAGATAGCAGACCGGCGCGTCGGCATCGAGGCCCTGGATCGCGGGGAGCGGCTGGCCGCCATGGCGGAACTCGCTGTCGTAGTCGTCCTCGATGATCCACGCACCGCATGCACGCGCATGCTCGACGAGCGCCGCGCGTCGCCGTGGGCTCATCAGCGCGCCGAGCGGGTATTGGTGCGACGGCGTCGTATAGATCAGCCGGGGCGGTTGGGCGCGCCACTGTTCGTCGGTCGGCGCCATGCCTTCGTGGTCGACCTCGATCGGCACGATATTCAGGCCGGTCGAGCGGAATGCCGTCCTGGCGCCGTTATAGCAGGGGTTTTCGAGCCAGCCGAATTCGCCGGGATTCGCGAGCATGCGCGCGCACAGCTCGAGGCTGCCCTGCGTGCCGTCGGTGATGAATACCTGGCCAGCTTCGCAGCGCACGCCTCGCGAAACCCGGATGTAGGCGGCTACGGCGCGCCGTAATTCGGGCAGCCCTTCGACCGGGCCGTACGCGAGCTGGGCGGGCTTGACGGCTTTCCATGCGCGCTCGATGCAACGGCGCCACTGGGCGACCGGGAATTCGTCGAGCGAAGGAAGGCCGGGGACGAACGGCAGCATGCGCTCGGGCTCGGGACGGGCGTTCTCCAGGCCGTGCACACGCTCGGCCAGGTGAACCAGGGCCGGGCTGTCGTCATTCCCGGCGCTCAAACGGCCGCATCCGTCCCACAGCGTGATCGTGCCGTTGCGCGTGGCCGCCACGAAGCCGTCCTCGGCAAGACGCTCGTACGCATAGACCGCGGAGTTGCGCGCGATGCCCAGCTCCGCCGCGAGCACGCGCGTCGACACGAGCCGCGTGCGGGGCGGAATCTGCCCGTCCAGCAGCATGTTGCGCAGGCTCCGGTACAGGGCTTCCTGCTGGCTGTGTCTTGTCGTGCCGTCCTGTCTGGAAAGCGACGAGATGAGCAGCGCGAGATCCATAGGCTGGTTCCAGAATTTTTCCTTGGGCTGGTTCTTTTTAAGAATCAACGCACATCGTATTGTTCGCGTTCTCGCGGCGCAGTCCCGTGCCGGGCGATTCGCAGCGGATTGCCGGTACGTCGGACGATCGTTGCAACCGCGTATTTTGATCGATTCGGCGCGCGACTGTCGATAAGTCGATCGACCCGTCGTTCGGGCGTGGATGCCGCACGATTCCGATTCGATTCATTTCGCAGTGCATAGATGTTTTCGATCGAATTCCGCGTGTTGCCGAAACGCGGACCGCTCGATGCGCGCCAGATGGCGCACGAACAGGAAAACCAGACATGAAAGACCATACCCTCATCTCTCCCGCATCCCGTACCACCATTCGCCGCCTGCCCGAACTGGCGAATCACGATCGAACGATGCTCCACCGCATCGTGGACGATGCGTACGTCTGTCACATTGCATTCGGCGACGGACACGACACGCACTGCATCCCGACCGCGCACTGGAGAAGGGGCGATGACCTCTATATTCATGGATCCAACGGGAGCCGGATGATCAAGGCGTTGTCTGCGGGCGCGCAGGCGTCCGTGGCGATTACGCTGCTGGATGGGCTCGTGCTGGCCAAGTCGGCCTTCAGTCATTCGATGAATTATCGATCGGCGGTGATCTACGGGCAGTTCGACACGGTGGAGGGTAGTGCGGAAAAACTCGCGGCGCTGGATGCCTTCATGGACAAGATCGCCGCGGGCCGCAAGCATGAAGCGCGACCGGGCAATTCGAAGGAACTCAACGCAACCAGCGTGCTGCGGATTTCCCTTGCGGAAGCGGCCGTGAAGGTCAGCGATTCGTTGCCGTCCGACAAGGAGGAAGATCTCGCGCTCGCCGTGTGGGCGGGAATTTTGCCCCTGAAGACGATGCGTGGTACGCCGGTTCATGCCGACGGGAGCGGCAGCGCGCCCGTGCCGGACTACGTCCGGAACTGGGCCGATTGAGTATCGCGGCAAGATCGGGATGTTTCGCAGAAAACCCGCGAGGCTTCGCGGGTTTTTTACGCAGTTGCATGCGGTTCCGGGCGCGCGATACGGCGCACCCGGAACCGCGTCGGTCATCGATCCATCAGCGCGCGAAATCCGACGTGCTCTGGATGAACGCGTTCAGCTTCGAGATGTTCACGCTGCCGAAGCCCGTCGTCGCGTCCCAGCCGGCCTTCGCCTTGTAGCCGTAGGTGCCGCTGCCGTTGTTGCCGGACGTGACGTCGTGCAGCAGCGCCGCGTTGGTCGGGAAGTACTTGTAGATGCTCGACGCGGGGAACCCGAGCGCATTGTTGTTCGCCGACTGCAGCCGCGCCCAGATGCCCGTGAAGATCGGCGCGGCGAGGCTCGTGCCGCCTTCGTTGTTCAGGTAGCCCGAGCCCCACAGCGTGTCGGACGTCTGGCCGTTCACCACCAGAATCGCGCCGGTGCGCAGGTCGGCGTCGAAACCGACGTCCGGCAGCGCGCGCTTGGTCGACCCGGTGAGGCTCGACGATTGCCACGACGGCGCGGCCTCGTACTTGCTGTATCCGCCGCCCGTCGACCACACGGTGCCCGGCTGCCAGCTCGGATCGTTCCAGACGATCTCGCTGTTGTACGCGTTGGTCGACGTATTGGTGAACAGCGTCGTGCCGCCCACGGCGATCACGTACGGCGACGTCGCCGGTTCGCTCACCGTGTAGGTCGAGCGCGACGGCGAGCCGCTCGCGCATTCGTACGCGCCATGGTCACCGGCTGACACGGAGAAGGTTTGCCCCTGCGCAACCGCCTGCTTAAAGATGGTGTCGTCGGTCGCCTGCGAGCCGGTGCTGTATGCGGACGATTCGCACACGCCGAGCGACACGTTGATCACCTTCGCGACGTTGTCCGTCACCACCTTGTTGTACGCGGCCGTGATCGCCGTGAGCGTCATCGACGGCGCCGCGTAGAACACGACCTGCTTCACGCTGCCGCCGGCGGCGCCGACGATCGACTGGCTGTCGAGGTTCCACTCGACGGTGCCGGACGTATCGGTATACGAACTGCCGGCCGGGCCCGTCTGCACGATGCTGCTGCTGATCGTGCCGAGGCCGTTGTTCGCGGCGAACGTATTGAGGTCGCTCACCGTCTGTGATAGGTCGCCTTCGGAGATGATGCCGACCGTGGTTTGCGAGGCCGTTGGCGTGCCGTCGCCGCCGTAGAGCGACGAGAATTCGGTCGGGTTGTGCGGCACCGCCGACGCGCCGGCCGGGATCGTCAGGTTGCTGGTGTTGCCTTGCGGCTTGCTGCCCGCGCCGGTATGCATCAGCTCGACGTTCTGCAGGCCGAGCACGGCGCCCACGATGCTGCCGATCGCGTTCGGCACTTGCGCTGCGTCGGTATTCGCGTAGACGCTGCGCCCGTTGCGCGTGAAGCGCTTGAGCGTCGTGCGGAACGCGGACTTGATGGTCGCCGCGGTGCCGGACGCGGACACCAGCAGCCGGTTCGGCGCGACCACGATGTTCACGAAACCTTCCTTGCGCAGGTGCGCGACGACGGACGCGACCTGCTGGTCGGTCGGCGCATATTGCGCGGCGAACTGCGCGGGCGTGAGGAACTGCCGGTAGTGCGGCGAGCCGGGCGTATGCAGGTCGCGCAGGTACTTGTCGAGTTGCGCCTCGTTGCGCAGGTTCAGCCCGAGCACGATGTCCACCGATTCGCCGGGCGCCATGTCGATGGCCGCGGCTGCTGCGGCGGCCGTGCTCGCGGCAGGCGCGCCGGCCACGCCGGCTTCGCTCTGCTGCACGAGCGGCAGGAACCCTTTGGTGCGCGTTTCCGTCCAGCCGGCTGCCGGCGCGGCGTGGGCGGTCGCCATGCCGAACGAAGCGGCCGCGGCGGCGCATGCGAGCTTGACGATGCGAATGTGCTTTTGTTTCTTGTCTGCAACCTGATTCATTTGAATTACCCCTCCGGTTGAACATCGAACGGCACGAACAACAACGGTCGACGGCGGTGCGGGTCGTGCACCGCCGCTTTCTGTCGCGCTCGCACGGTTGGCGCGGACGCGGCAGGGCCTTTCGCCCGATCCGGAAAGGTGGTTTCTTTCCGGGGGCGAAATACGGAAAACGCGGTAGCGGAAGGGCTGCACCGCGATGCGGGGCAGCCGCGCGGACATGACGCGGGCAGGATTGCTAGAGCAACAGCTTCGGTGTCCTGCTCATTTCATTCGATCCTTCGGCCCGCTGCCGGATGGCAGTCGTCCAATGAGATGCATCGGGATATTGCATGCGCCGGTGCGCGAACGACACGGCCGGCGGCGGGCACTTCGGTGCGGCGGAAGCGAAAAAACGTAGAGCGGAATCGATTGCGTGGTGAACAATTCGTCCGATTGCTTGAATCGGACGGTATCAAGAACGAAAGCGGAGTGTCAAACTTTTTTTGATTATATGAAACAAAATTAAATCGAATAACGCGCAATGATTTTGAAAAGATCGGCAGTATTTTGTAATTTTCGAGATCGCCTTCGCAGGTAATGCCAGAGGCGATTCGACAATCATTTCCGATTCGTTCTGTAATGGGTCGAGCGTTATCGAGGAAGTGCTCGACATCTTCGCCGGCACGGTCACTGCGCGCCACGCAGCCGCTAGCCGACACCGCGCATCACTTCGGGCATGCCCGGCGCGCCGGCCGGTTCGAGCTTCTTGCGCAGCCTGCTGATGTGGCTGTCGACCGTGCGTTCCATCGCACTCGCATCGGCCATGCACGCAGTCGTCCGCGCCGGAGCGCGATGCCTGCAGCCCGTCGAGGTCGCGGTCGAACGCGGTGACGACGACGACGGGCGTACGGCTGCGCTGCCGACGCTCGGCGAGCACGTCCCAGCCATTCTTTTGCGGCATCGCGCGGTACGGGGTCGAGCACCCGATCCGGGGCGGATCGCCTTCCATCGGCTGCTCGACGAGTTTTTCTGAAGCCGCAGGTGTTCACGGACGGTACGCGAGATTGCTTCCCTGTCTCGCGCTCCACCGTGATTTCGTAGTGGTCCTGCTGTTTTGGTGCGGATTATCGCGTTCGCTATGAATTCTCCGCGTCAGTCGCGCTCTCGCCATACATAGGCGAAACGATTCAGCATTTTCCTGTCCCCGTGCGATGAAACCGGCGGCACGACAGCACGGTGCGCAGGCATTGTTCGGACGGTTCGATCGGGGCCGCGCTACTGTCCGGCACCGGCGCGCCGCAGCGCATCCGCGGCTTCCGTGTTGTCGTGCGTCAGCGCGAGCCGCAGCAGCGACTGGCCGCGCCGATCGACATGGTTAGGATTCGCGCCATGCGCGACGAGCAGCGGGATCAGGTCGAAGCGATTGAACAGCGTCGCGAACCCCAGCGCGGTTTCGCCTGCGCCGTTCGTCTGGTCGATCGGGCAACGCGTGTCGATCAGGCGCCGCGCGATGTCGGGTTCGTTCTTGAAGAGGGCGCCCATCAGCGCCGTGTTGCCGTGGCGATCGACGGCACACGCGTTTGCGCCGGCCGACAGCAGGTAGTCGAGTGCGGCGGGCTGGCCGTCGTAGGACGCAAGTATCACGGCCGTATAACTGTGGCTGTCGGTGGCGTCGACGGGGTAGCCGGCATTGTGCAATGCACGCAGGATGTCGACGCGTCCGACGCGGGCAGCGTCGAACCAGTCGCCGTCATAGCGGCGCAGGGCGGCGGGATCGGCTTTGGAATACGCCGGTTGATCGGGAAGATTGGCGCAGCCGGCGATCGCGGCCAGCGCCAGGGCCGTTGCGGTCGCACGGATCGTGCGTGTCAGGCGTTCTGATCGCATGAGGATGTCCTGATGAAGAGATAAGGTCGACGTGCGCGGCGCAACCCCGCACGTCGACGGCGACCGGAGTCGCGGGATCAGTTCTCGCTCAGCTTCGCGGCGAGCGACTGCACCTGCTGAACGTTCGCGTGGACGGCTTGCGCGAGACGCGTGCCGTAGTCGGCGTCGGCCTTGTAGAAGTACGACAGCATCGCGTACTGGTTGTGCGCATTTGTCACCTTGCCGAGATCGCCGGACAGCGCGGTGATCAGGTCATCCCTGTCCTGCTGCGACAGACCGCGGTAGTACTCGCCCGCCTGACGGAACAGCAGCTTCTTGCGGATCGCTTCCTGTTGCGTCGTTCCGGCGAGCGTCGTGCGGACGGACTTGTACTGCGGATCCTGCGCAAGCTCGTGCAGTGTCGACGGCTCGTAGTTCACCTCGCCCTTGCGGTCGCCGGCGTTCATCTTGCCGTCCTGGTTGTTGTTGACCACCGGCACGACGGGCCGGTTGATCGGCAGGTCCATGTAGTTCGAGCCGAGCCGGTACAACTGCGTGTCGGCATACGCGAACAGGCGATCCTGCAGCATCCGGTCTTCGGACGGTTCGATGCCCGGCACGAGCCGCGATGGCGCGAACGCCGATTCCTCGGTCGACTGGAAGTAGTTGTCGGGCACGCGATTCAACGTCATCGTGCCGATCTTGCGTTCAGGGACACCGGTCCAGACCTTCGTGTCGTCCAGCGCATCGAAGTCGAAACGGTTCAGGTCCTTCGGCGTGAGCACCTGCACGTACAGATCCCACTTCGGGTAGTCGCCTTGCTTCAGCGCACCGTACAGGTCGTTCGTCATCATGTTCCAGTCGCGCCCAATCGACGCGGCGATGTCCTGCGGACGCAGGCCGTGCACGCCTTGCTGGCTTTTCCAGTGGAACTTCACGTAGTGCACGTCGCCGTGCGCATTGACGAACTTGAATGCATGCACGGCAAAGCCGTCCATGTGGCGATACGAATCGGGCATGCCGGCATTCGTGTACAGCATCGTCAGCATGTTCGTCGCTTCGGGCGTGTTCGCGAAGAAGTCGAATGCGAGGTTCGGGTCCTGCACGCCGGTCACGGCGCTCGGCTTGTTCGCGTGCACGAAGTCGGGGAACTTGATGCCGTCGCGAATGAAGAACACGGGCCAGTTGATGCCGACCATGTCCCAGTTGCCCTGTTGCGTATAGAACTTCACCGCGAAGCCGCGCGGATCGCGCGCCTGTTCAGGCGAGCCGCGGTAGCCCATCACGGTGGAGAACCGCACGAACACCGGCGTGCGGGTGCCCGGCATGAAGACCTTCGCTTTTGTCAGGTCCGAGATGTCGGCGCTCGGCACGAACTCGCCGAATGCGCCGGTGCCGCGCGCATGCACGACACGTTCGGGAATGCGCTCGCGATCGAAGCGCTGCAGTTTCTCGATGAGCGCGGAGTCCTGCAGGAGCACGGGGCCGGCAGGGCCTGCCGTCTGCGAATTCTGGTTGTCGCCGACAGGCGCGCCGGTGTCCCGGGTGAGTTCGGCGGCATGGGGAGAGGCGGAGAGTGCAACGCAGATCGCGGCGACTGCGTGCCTCAGCACGCGATGGGAGGATGAGGGCATGACGATGGAACTCCTTGAATCCGATCGGTGGTGGGGAAGCCGACTGAATTAGAAGATATCGTCAGACGAATGGCTAATTGATATTGGATATGTTTCCGATAGCCGCGGCGTCGGTCCGGGGCGGGCCCGGTCGATGCGGAAGGAGGGAACGAATATTGTTGCGCGTGCAATGAGTCATTGCGTTTCGAATGATGCCGCAGTCGTGCATGTATCCCGCAGGCGCCGTCAACCCGCGCCCGCCTGCCATCCGAGCCCGAGGCTCTTCTGCAGCGACACGTAATCCTTGATCAGCTCGGCTTGCCCGGCAATCACGTTCTGCTGCGCGGACAGCGCTTCGCGTTGCGTGTCGAGCAGGTCGATCATCGACGCGACGCCCGCGCGATAGCGTTCGTCCATCAGCGATCGGGAATGCACGGCCGACGTTTGCACCTTGGTGAGCGCAACGACGTGTTCGCGCTGGTGCCCATAGCGCTGCAGTGCGGTGTTCGCATCCTGCAACGCGCCGAGCACCGCCTTCCGGTAATTCGCTTCCGCTTCGTCGCGCGACGCTTCGGCCGCGAGCACCGCGCCGCGTGTGCGTCCGAAGTCGAGAATGTTCCATTGCAGGTACGGCGCACCGACCCACGTGAAGTTCTGCTTGCGCAACAGATGGCCGGGGTCCGTCGCACTGAAGCCGAGATCGCCGAGCAGCGTCACCTTCGGGAAATAGTCGGCGACATGCTCGCCGATCTGCGCATGGCTCGACGCGAGCCGGCGCTCGGCCGCGCGAATGTCGGGGCGCTGCTTCAGCAGTGCGGCCGGATCGCCGATTGCGACGCTGCCGGGCAGCGTCGGCAGCGGGGTGTCCGGTGTCGATAGCGCGGCGTCGAGCGCGCCCGGCGCGCGGCCCGTCAGGATCGCGAGCCGGTCGAGCGATTCCGTCACCTGCGCGTCGAGCGGGATCAGCGATGCACGCGTGTTCTCGACCAGCGTCGTCAGGCGTTCGATGTCCACATCGGCCGCGACGCCGCGTGCGCGGCGCTGCTGCGTGAGTTCGAGCATCTTCTGCTGCAGTTCGGCCGTGCGCTGCGACAGCGCCAGCCGCTGCTGCTGGTCGCGCAGGTCGACGTAGGCGGTCGCGACTTCGGCGGCGATCGACACCTGTGTGTCCGACAGATCCGCATCGACGGCCTCGGCCTGCGCGGACGCGGCTTCAACCGCACGGCGTGTGCCGCCGAACAGGTCGATTTCCCAGGTCGCGTCGAAGCCGGCCGAATAGAGTTGCAGCGGCCCGGAGCCGCCAAGCGACGGCGATGCGCCGCTTGACTGGTTCGAGCCGTTCGACGGCAGCAGCGAGCCGAGCGCGCTGACGTCCGGTTCGCGCATGCGGATGGCCGCAACGGTGGCCGACGATTTCGGCAATTGGGCCGCGCGCTGTTGCGAGAGCTGCGCACGCGCTGCGCGCAAGCGTGCCTGTGCAGCGTGCAGATCGGGGTTGTGCACGAGCGCGGCGGTGATCAGGTCGTCGAGCTGGCGATCGTTCAGCGCGTGCCACCACGCGCTCGGTGCGGGCGCGGTGGTGTCGACGCCGGATGCCGGCGCGCGCACGAAGGTCGGCGCATCCGGCGCGGCGGGCGCGCCGTGGTAGTCGGGGCCGACCGTGCAGCCGGCGAGCAGGCACGCGGCCGCGCACAGCGTGAGTGCAGGGCGGCGGAGCGGGGAGAAGGATTTCATCGCGTAAGACGGTTCAATGGCCGGACGACATCGGCTGCGGGCCGCGCGGCGTTCTCAGCAGCAGCGCGAGCGGCACGCACGCGAGCAGCGCGAGGCCCAGCAGATAAAAGGTTTCGGAATAGGTCATCACGACCGCCTGGATCTGGATCTGCTGCGCAAGCTGTCCGAGCGCACGCATGTTCGAATACGCGAGATCGCCGGTGTGCGCGAACCAGTTGGCCGCGTAGGCCGACAACCGGTCCTGCCCGATCAGCGAGTTCGCGCTCACCGATTCGCGGAGCGCGGCCGTATGGAAGGTCGTGCGCCGGTCGATCACGGTGCCGATGATCGCGAGCCCGATCGAGCCGCCGAGATTGCGCGCCATGTTGTAGAGCCCGGCCGCGTCGCCCGAGTCCTCGCGCGCGACGGCAGCCATCGACGCCTGGTTGAGCGGCATCATCGCAAGCATCTGCGCGACGCCGCGGATCAGTTGCGACCACACGAAGTCGTGGCCGACGCTCTGCGCGGTCAGGCCGATGTCGAGCATGCAGCTCAGGCAGAACAGCAGCAGCCCCGAGATCACGAGGATGCGGAAATCGACCTTGCCGAGCAGGCGCGGCAGGATCGGCATCACGAGAAAGGCCGGCAGGCCCGACAGCAGCATGATCGCGCCGGCCTGTTCCGCGTTGTAGCCGGCGACGATCGCGAGGAACTGCGGCAGCAGGTAGGACACGCCGTACAGCCCGGCGCCGACCGCGGACACGATCACGATCACGCTCGCGTAGCGCGGGTTGCGCATCAGCGACAGCCGCATGATCGGCCGCTTCGCGAAGCGCTGCGACAGCGCGATCAGGATCATTCCGGCGAGCGACACGGCGCTCAGCGTGACGATCATCTGCGATTCGAACCAGCGTTCGCGCTGGCCCTCCTCGAGCACGACGGTGAGCGAGCTCAGCCCGATCGCGAGACCGGCGATCCCGAGCCAGTCCGCGTTGAAGAACGTAGTCCATTGCGGGCGGTCCGACGGCAGCCCGAACCACAGCAGCGCCATCAGCAGCAGGCACACGGGCAGGTTCAGGAAGAAGCACCAGCTCCAGTTCACGTTCTCCGCGAGCCAGCCGCCGAGCACGGGGCCGAACAGCGGCCCGAGCAGCACGATCAGGCCGAACAACGTCATCCCGACCGGTAGCTGCGACAGCGGCAGCCGCGTGCGGATGATGGTCTGCGCGGTCGGGATCAGCGCGCCGCCCGTGAAGCCCTGGCCGATCCGGCCCGCGATCATCATCGGCAGCGAATGCGACCAGCCGCACATCATCGAGAACGCGATGAAGAGCGCGGAGTTCGTCAGCAGGAAATTGCGCAGCCCGAACACGCGCGTGAGCCACGCGGCAAGCGGGATCATCACGATTTCCGACATCAGGTAGCCGGTCGAGATCCACGTGCCTTCGGTGCCGGTCGCGCCGATTTCGCCCTGGATCTGCGGCAGCGCGGAGTTCGTGATCGAGATGTCGAGCGTCGCCATCAGTGCGCCGAGCGCGCCGGCCGCGACCGCGATCCAGTCGGTCACGCTCGCGCGGCCTTCGTGCGGCGGCGCGGGTGTCGTCGCGGGCGTGTCAGCCATGGCGCTTCTCGTCGCGGGCCGAACGCGTATCGACGTCGACCGTCACCGACAGCCCCGGCAGCAGCATGCGCTGCGCGCGGGCATCCGCGGCGAGGCGGATGCGCACCGGCACGCGCTGGACGATCTTCGTGAAGTTGCCGGTCGCGTTCTCGGGCGGCAGCAGCGCGAACTGCGCGCCGGTGCCGGGCGCGAAGCTGTCGACGACGCCGGACAGCGCGCCGTCCGGCAGCGCGTCGACGTGCAGTGCGACGGGCTGGCCGATGCGCATCTGGCCGATCTGCGTTTCCTTGAAGTTCGCGACGAGATAGATCGCGTCGACCGGCACGACGGTCAGCAGGCGCGTGCCGGGCTGCACGTACTGGCCGACGCGCACCGTGCGATCGCCGACGCGGCCGTCGAGCGTGCTGCGCACGATCGTGTTGTCGAGGTCGAGCTGCGCTTGCGCGGCACTGGCCTGCGCGGCCTCGAGCTGCGCGCGCGCCTGCCGGAGCTGCGCGGTGAACGACGCGATCTGCGTGCGGGCGGCTGCGCTCGACGCGTTGTTCGCGGCGAGCGTCGCGGCTGCCTGGTCGCGCGTGCTCTTCAGGTCGGCGACGCGTTCGTGCGTTTCGGCACCGGTCGCCGCGAGCGGCGCATAGCGCGCGTATTCGTCGCTCGCGTGCCGCGCGTTGATCTGCGACACCTTCGCCTGCGCGTCGGCCTGTTCGAGATTCGCGTGCTGCTGGCTGATGTCGGCTTCGGCGCGCGCGATATCGGCGCGGCGCGCGTCGACGGTCGCGAGCGATTGCGCGAGCGCAACCTGGTACTGGCGGACGTCGAGCCGCACGAGCGGATCGCCGGCCTTCACGGCCTGGTTGTCGCGCACGTAGACGTCGGTGACGTAACCGGCGACCTTCGGCGCGGCAGTCATGCTGTCCGCCTGCAAATACGCGTCGTTGGTGCTTTCGATGAAGCGGCCGACCGTCCACCAGCGGCCGAGCCAGACGGCGGCTCCGAAGGCCGCGAGCACGGCGACGACGAGCAGGATGCGTCGCTTCGATCCGTGGGTTCCGTTGCGCGGCGTTGTTCCGGCTTCCTGACGATTTACTTTCTGTGGCGGATCTTGCAACGTCGACATGCGGGCATCCAATTTATTCCAGGTGGAAGAATTATTCCAGTTGCTAAAATTGTGTCAAGTAGAATGTCGGTCGATCGAGTGACGAGGAAGGCATGAACGAAGCGAAGAAGCTGCGCCGCACGTCGGCGGGCGGCTACGCGCGCGGCGACGAGACGCGCCAGCGGATCATCGAGGCGGCGATCGAGCTGTTCGGCGAACGCGGGTTCGCGGGTGCGTCGACGCGCGAGATCGCCGCGATGGCCGGCGTGAACGCGCCGGCGCTCCAGTACTATTTCGAGAACAAGGAAGGCGTTTACCGCGCGTGCGTGGAGACGATCGCCGAGCACGGCTGGGCGGTGTTCGCGCCGGCGGTCGGCCATGCGTGGGCGATGCTCGATGCGCACGCTGACGTCGACGTGCTGATCGACGCGTTCATCGCGCTGCTGCGCGCGCTGTCGGACCGGATGTTCACGGCGCCGAAGACGATGAACCAGCGGATGTTCTTCGCACGCGAGCAGGGCGGCCAGGAGCCGGCGAGTGCGAGCGAAATCCTGATGAAGCGCATGCGCAAGCCGCTCAACGACGTGAGCGCCGAACTGATCGGCCGCATCTCGGGGCGGCCGGCCGACGATCCCGTCACGCGGTTGCGCGCGCTGAGCCTGTTCGGGCAGATCACGGTATTCCACATCGCGCAGCGGTCGGCGCTTCAACTGCTCGAATGGGAAGCGTTCGACGGCGAGCGCGCGGTGCTGCTGATCGAGACGATGGCCGACCAGACGCGCGTGCTGCTCGAACAATGGCATGCGCAGCGCGACGCGTGTGCCGCTGCTGAAGCCGGTACGAAGCGGGGGCAGCGTGCTGCGGCGAAACGCACGGCGAAGCCGGGTGCGTCGACGCCCGCGGCGGCAAGCACGCGGCGCGTGAAGAAGCCCGCCGCGCGTTGAGCGCGGCGCGCCGTTAGCCGCAGCCGGTCAGCCCGGCTTGCGCTCCGGTTCGCCGGCCGACGGCGGCCGGGCCGCCGTTGCGGCGGCATTGCCGTTGCGGGTGTTGCTGCCGCTTTCGCCTTCGTCCTCGCTTTCGCCGTTGCCTTCCGGCCGCGATCCATCCGCGTACGCGACGAGGCTGCGTTGCGGATTGGCGATCCGGATGCCGCGTTCGCGGAACGTCTCCGCGATCCGCCGGTTGAATTCACGCTGCACGCTCCAGCGCGTCGAGTCCGTGCACTGCATCTGCCCCGCGAGCGCAACGGCCGCGCCGTCGACCTGGTCGATGCCCCAGTAGCTGAAGTCGGACAGGATGCCGTCGTGGTACTGCGGATCGTCGCGCAATGCGGTGCCGATCTCCTTGAGCGTCGCGATCGCGCGATCGATGTCCTCGCCGTACGCGATGCTGACCTTGACGGCCGCGTTGCCGAGCCCGCGATTCGTATTGTTGACGGTCGTCACCGAACTGAACGGAATCGTGTACAGCGACCCGTCGCCTGCACGCAGCCGCACGGTGCGGATCGACAGGTATTCGACCGTGCCCGACACGCCGGCGAGCGTGACCCAGTCGCCGACCTGCATTGCGTTTTCCATCAGCAGGAAGATCCCGGTGATGAAATCCTGTACGAGCTTCTGCGAGCCGAAGCCGAGCGCGACGCCGAAGATGCTGGCGCCGGCCAGCAGCGGGCCGACGTTTACGCCGAGTTCGCTGAGGCCCGTCAGCACGACGACCAGCGCGATCATCACGAACAGCAGCGAGCGCAGCATCGGCAGCAGCGTGCGCAGCCGCGCCGCGCGCACGAGATTGCCTTCGCGGGTCCAGCGCTGCAGGCGGCGCTCGATCGCGATGTTCGCGGCTTCCCATACGACGAGCGCGACGATGGCCGCGATCGCGATCGTCACCAGCGCCGACGCGAGCCGGTGGCCGATCGTGCCGGTCTCGAACGCGCTGAAGATCGGCACGCCCCAGATCTGCAACAACAGCACGACGGTCACGATGCCGATCGCGCCCGATACGATACGGCGCAGTAGCGGGTAGTAGCGGTACGCATGCAGACGGACGAGCGTGCGGTCTTCGTCGCGGCGCTGGAACAGCCGCGCGAGCGCGCCGAACACGACGATCGACACGATCCGCATGCCGATCATCGCGGCGATCGAACGGCCGCCGAGCGTGATCAGCACGCGGTAGCCGTTATGGACATCGAGCGCCCACACGAACCACAGCGCCATCACGATGAATACCGACACGGGCGCCCAGGCGTCCGCGAGCGCGTTGCCGATTACCGCGAAGGTCGGCCGGTCCGCGCCGGCTGCACGGATCCGCGCAGCGACCGGCCGGCGGCACCGCAGGATCAGCGCCGCGATCATCACGTGCCCGACGAGCGCGACCGCTTTCAGCAGCGCGACGTGACCGGCCTCGCTGAGGCCGATGTTCGCGGCGATCTCGACCGCGGCCGTGCACACGCCGATCACGATCACGATCCGCGCGATCGAGCGTTGCGCGAAGTCGGCCCATGCATCGCTGATGTGCAGCAGCCGCAATTGCCGCGCATCGGGCTGGAAGAACAGCCGGCTGACGATCGTGACGAGCCGGCCGATCGCGTAGATGTCGATCAGCGATTCGAGCGCGGATTCGATTGGCGTGCCTGCGTCGCCGATCATCGACATCGTCAGGCTCGCGACGCCGACGAACACGAGCAGCGGCACCGCGCGCAGCGCGAGGCTGACGAGCGCGCGCGGCATCCGGTGCAGCAGCGTGGTGTGGCGCTGCGCGTCGCCGCGGCCTTGCGATGATGTGGGTGCGGTGTCGGGAGCGTGGGCGGCGTCGGGCGGAGCAGATGATTCCTGCGGCGGCGCGTTGTCGTCGTCGGATGTGACGGCATCGGGCGCGGTGCTGCGCGCCGAGTCGGCGCGCCATGCGGCCAGCGCGGCCAGCGCGCGCCGCAGCAACCGCTTCGCGAACCATTCGAACAGGAACGCGGGCACGAGCACGGCGACGATGAGCCAGATCGCGTGCGCGAGATCGGCGCGCTCGTCGGCGCGCACCAGCTTGTCATGCCACCAGCTTCCGACCGAGCCGACATCGAGCAGCGAGCGCAGCGATTCCTTCAGCGCGCTGCCGATTTCGGTGGTCCAGCGCGCGCCCTGGCGGACGAGCATCGACGCGAGCCCGTTCGACGTGAGCGCGGCAGGCGCGGAGGCAGCCGACGCGCCGCTGGCCGCAGCCGCTTCGCTTGCCGTGACCGCGGGCGCGGGCGCGCTCAATGCGCCGACGGCCGCGATCGCACGCAGCGTCGTTTCGACCTGGGCGCGATCGCGCGGGTTTTCGAGCACGTCGAGTGCCTGCCGGGCCTGTTGCGGCGTCAGCGCGGGCGCGGTGCCGGAAGCGGCCGACGCGGCGGCCGGTGCGGGAGCGGCCGCATGCGCGGCCGAGACGACGGCGGCGAGTAGCCAGCCGAGGAGGAAATGTCGCATGGGTAGGCATGCGGGCGCGCATCGGCGCGCGGCCCGCGGAGCTGAACGATGGACGGAAGTTAACATGATCGCGATCGGAACCGAATAGTTCCATCGACGAATATTCGAATCGGGCATACGCGAGGCGGCGCGGGCGTTTGCGGCTTGTTCGTGCCTGTAGACAGTCCGATATGCGGACACGTCCTTTTTATCGAATCGTAAGCGTCCTGTAACGCGTGCTTGTTGGTGCCCCGGCGTGCAGATGTGAACCGGGAACGGTTTTTGAACGCGAATGGCGCGTCGTTACGCGAGCGTTCGCCCGATCGTGAACAAACGACGATCATCGCGACACGCACGTCGTATTTGATGGTTTCGTATTCCTGAATAATCACGCCTGCCCGTCATGAAAAACCGGCAACACATGCTCGGCGAGTTCTTCGATGACCTCGCGCACGGGCCGGTCCGATCCCGGATTCAGCGTGACGTGATGCGTGCCTGCCGTGCGCATATCCCGCAGGATGTCGACCAATGCGCGGCGCCCGGTGGCATAACCGAGCGACAGCGCGGTGGCCGGCGCATCGGGATGCGCGGCGAGGTCGAGCCGCATCGACACGCCGAACGCGCGAAAGGCCGGCGATGCGAGCCGGTCGACCGCCGCGCGCCACATCGAATAACGGGCGCGCTGCGTGTCCGGATCGCGGTGGTACGTCATCCAGCCGATCGAGTGCCGCGCGATCCAGTCGACGCTTTGTCCGCCCGAGCCGACCGCGAGCATCGGCACCGCGTCGTCGCCGCGCGGCAGCAGCGTGAATTCGGGCGCGTCGGGCGGCGCTTCGTCGGGCAGCACGCGCGACGGCACACCGAGCGCGGCCGCGACGACGTCCCAGTGTGCGCGATAGCGGTCGCGCCGCGTTTCCGCATCGACGCCGAACGCCGCGTATTCAGGCGGCCGGTCACCGGAACCGAGCCCGAGGATGAAGCGTCCGCCCGACAGCGTCGCGACCGACAGCGCGCCTTTCGCGATATGCAGCGGATGACGCAGCGGCAGCACGATCGCGCCGCTGGCGAGCGCGATCCGGCGCGTGCGCGACGCCAGTGCACCGAGCAGCACCCACGGGTCGAGGTGGCCGACCGGGTCGGGATAGTCGGCGCTGTTCAGCGGCACGTCGCGAATCCACAGCGCGCGAAAGCCGAGCGTATCGGCAAGCGCCGCGAGTTCGAGCTGTTCGTTGAAGTCGGCGACGATATTGCCGCTGCGAAGCAGCGGCAGCGTGAGGCCGATCGACAACTGCCCGGCCGAAAAGACGCGGCGTGCGACGTCGGCGCGGGCGAGGGCGTGCGTGGTCATGTCGAATCCCTGGAGGCGGTGCAAGGCGAACGCGCGGCGTTCCGTGTCCGAATGCTAGCGTGTTTGCGCCAGGCAGGAGCGGGGCGGCCCGCGCCGAGCACGGCGCTACGCGATCCGCAGCGTCATGCCGCGCAGCGCGAGGCCCAGGCGTGACGCCACGCGTTGCGATGCGCGGTTGTCGCTGTCGGTGCTGTAGAACAGCGTGCGGTAGTCGATATCCAGCCAGTCTTTTGCGTCAGGCATGCGTCGAGTATGGGTTTCCGGTCAGGCGGCGGAGAGCCGTGCGAAGGGCACGCGTCCTGTCATGCGTGCACCGCCACTGTCGGGCGATTGTAAGACGACTGCTGGCGGCGCGCAGGAACAACGTCGCGATGCCAGCCCGGGGCCGGTGTGGCAAGCCGGCAGGCAAGGCCGCCCGTCGTTGCTCCGGTGGGCGTTTCAGTTTCGAAACGTTCGCGTTCCTCGCCGGTGCACGATCCCCGTCGAAGGCCTTGCATCGGCCCGCGCGGCCTTGCGGCATGAAGCGTGGTGCGCTCCTTGCATATCTGTGCGTGCCGTGAGCGCGATCGCAGGCGCAGTCGGGCCCGGCGATCGCTTCAGTGGGTCGGACGTATCGAATACGGGGACAAGAGAATGAAAAGAGACCGAACCGCAACGTGTCATGTTGCAAATATGAATCGCCGACCTGCCAGGGTATTCGCTTCGCCGTTGATCGCGGCGACGTGAGCGCGCGGCTTTCCGTTCCATCCGGGCAATCGGGTTCGTTCCGAACGACGGCGTGCATGCGTGACGCACGAGGCCGACCGGTGCCGGTCGGCCGTCGGGGATGAACCGCGAATGCATGCGGATGGCCCCGGCCTGGATCCCGGATCGTCATTTCGCGGCGCAACGCGAGTCGTCGTGCGGCGGATGCGTTCGCGCGCCGCGCATTGCGTCGGCGTGACGGGCCCGAAGAACCGGATTGCACGGGAAAGCCGGTGGCGCAACGATGCGTGCGGCATCGCGGAACACGCGTAGTCCAGGGGAAGCGTTCGCCATTCTCAGCGCGGCGGACGCCACAATATTGTGCTGTCAGTTGATCCACTACCCCGATGGATCAATTGTTGAAGCGCCCATCGCCGAGTGGCTGATGGGCGTCTTTTTTTTGTGCGCGGGTTTGTCGTGCGGGCCGCCGGCCGGATCGCGCGACGTTCTGTATCATGTGCTGGCGCGCGGGCCGCTCGTGCGGTCGCACGGCTGGCCGGCGCGCCCGCTCACGCGTTGCCAACATGAACGATCAAGCCTTGCACGACCCCTCATCCGCTTGTGTCGAGCCGACCGCGCTCGACGCGCTGCACACGTTTGTCGAGCGTCATCCGCGCCTGCTCGTGCTGACCGGCGCGGGCATCAGCACCGATTCCGGCATTCCCGGCTATCGCGACCGCAATGGCCAATGGATGCGCTCTCCGCCGATCCAGCTCCACGAATTCCTCGGCTCCGACGCGGCGCGGCGACGCTACTGGGCGCGCAGCATGATCGGCTGGCCCGTCGTCGGCCGCGCGCAGCCGAACCGGTCGCACGACGCGCTGGCGCGGCTCGGCCGCGCAGGCCGGATCGAGCGCCTCGTCACGCAGAATGTCGACGGCCTGCATCAGCGTGCGGGCAGCGACGACGTGATCGAGCTGCACGGCGGGATCAACGGCGTGACGTGCCTCGAATGCGGCGCGCATCATGCGCGCGCGACGATCCAGAACGTGCTCGAAGCCGACAATCCCGATCTGCTGGGCGCACAGGCCGAGCCGGCCGCCGACGGCGACGCGCACCTCGAATGGGCCGCGCTCGACACGTTCCGCATCCCGGCGTGTCCCGCGTGCGGCGGCCTGCTGAAGCCGGCGGTCGTGTTCTTCGGCGAGAACGTGCCGCGCGAGCGCGTGACGCTGGCCGCGCAGGCGCTCGATGCGGCCGATGCCTTGCTCGTCGTCGGGTCGTCGCTGATGGTGTATTCCGGGTACCGCTTCTGCGTGTGGGCGCAGGCACAGCACAAGCCGGTTGCCGCGCTCAATCTCGGTCATACGCGCGCCGATCCGATGCTGACGCTGAAGGTCGAGGCGCAGTGCGCACCGGCGCTCGACGCACTCACCGCGCGGCTGGGCTTCGCGGGCAACGCACCGGAGCACGCATCGTGAGCGGCCCGACATCTTCGCCCGATCCGTCCGCGCGGCTGTCCGCGCCGGCGGCCGAACGCAATCGCGGGCCGATCCTCGACGTGTTGCGCCGCGTGCTGCCGGCGACCGGCAGCGTGCTCGAAATCGCGAGCGGCACGGGGCAGCACGTCGTCCATTTCGCGCAGGCGTTGCCGGGCCTGCGCTGGCAGCCGAGCGATCCCGACGCGCACGCGCGGCGCTCGATCGCCGCGTGGATCGCGCATGCGGGCGTCGCGAACGTTGCCGGGCCGCTGGCGTTCGACGTGCGCGACGCGTCGTGGCCGGTCGACGCGCTCGACGCGATCGTCTGCATCAACATGATTCACATCTCGCCGTGGGCCTGTACCGACGCGCTGTTCGCGGGCGCGTCGCGCCTGCTGCGGCCGGGCGGCGTGCTGTTCCTGTACGGCCCGTATCGTCGCGAGGGCCGGCATACGGCGCCGTCGAACGAAGCGTTCAACCTGCAGTTGCGAAGCCGCGACCCGTCGTGGGGCGTGCGCGATCTCGAAGCCGTCGTCGCGCTCGGACTCGATCGCGGGCTCGACTGCATCGAGGTCGTCGAGATGCCGGCGAACAACCTGAGCGTCGTGTTCCGGCGGCTTCCGCACGCGGAACAATGACACGCAAGCGCGCATCGCCGCCGGGTTTCCACTATCCTTTCGCCTGTGCGCGCGGCCCGGGTCGGGTCGCGCCCTGTTTTTTCCGGAGAATTGACTAATGGGCAAACAAGCAATCGGTGTGATCGGGCTCGCGGTGATGGGCCGCAATCTCGCACTCAATATCGAGAGCCGCGGTTACGCGGTGTCGGTGTACAACCGCAGCCGCGAGAAAACCGACGAACTGATCGCCGAATTCCCCGGCCGCAACCTGGTGCCGACCCATACGCTCGAGGAGTTCGTCGCGTCGCTCGAAACGCCGCGCCGGATCCTGATGATGGTGAAGGCCGGTGAGGCGACCGATGCGACGATCGCGTCGCTCAAGCCGCTGCTCGAGAAGGGCGACGTGCTGATCGACGGCGGCAATACGCACTTCACCGACACGATTCGCCGCAACCAGGAACTCGCGCAATCGGGCCTGCATTTCATCGGCACCGGCGTGTCGGGCGGCGAAGAGGGCGCGCTGCGCGGCCCGTCGATCATGCCCGGCGGCCAGCGCGACGCGTACGACCTCGTCGAGCCGATCCTCAAGCAGATCGCCGCGAAGGCGCCGTCGGACGGCGAGCCGTGCGTCGCGTACATGGGCCCGGATGGTGCGGGCCACTACGTGAAGATGGTCCACAACGGCATCGAATACGGCGACATGCAATTGATCGCCGAAAGCTACTCGGTGCTGAAGAACGTCGCGGGCCTGACCAACGACGAGCTCGGCGCGGTGTACACCGAATGGAACCAGGGCGAGCTCGACAGCTACCTGATCGAGATCACGTCGAAGATCTTCGGCAAGAAGGACGAAGAGACCGGCAAGCACCTCGTCGACGTGATCCTCGATCGCGCCGCGCAGAAGGGCACCGGCAAGTGGACGAGCCAGAACGCGCTGGATCTCGGCGTGCCGCTGCCGCTCATCACGGAATCGGTGTTCGCGCGCGTGCTGTCGTCGCTGAAGACCGAGCGCGTCGCGGCCAGCACGATCCTGTCGGGCCCGGCTGCCGCGCCGTTCGACGGCGATCGCGCGGCGTTCGTCGAAGCGGTGCGCCGCGCGCTGTACCTGAGCAAGGTGATCTCGTACGCGCAGGGCTTCGCGCAGCTGCGCACGGCGTCCGAAGAGTACGGCTGGAATCTCGACCTCGGGACGATCGCGAAGATCTTCCGCGCGGGCTGCATCATCCGCGCGCGCTTCCTGCAGAAGATCACGGATGCTTACGCGAAGGATCCGGCGCTCGCGAACCTGCTGCTCGATCCGTACTTCCAGGACATCGCCGCGAACTACCAGGCATCGCTGCGCGACGTCGTGGTCGCCGCGGTGAAGGCCGGCGTGCCGGTGCCGGCGTTCGCGTCGGCGGTCGCGTACTTCGACAGCTACCGTTCCGAGCGGCTGCCGGCGAACCTCGTGCAGGCGCAGCGCGACTTCTTCGGCGCGCACACGTTCGAGCGTACCGACAAGCCGGGCAGCTTCCACGCGAACTGGTCGTAACCGGCCCGCGGGGCGCATTGTTGCGAAAATCTATTCTTTGAATAGGGTTTTTCTATCCCGGATGCCGACATTGTTGGCTCCGGGGAAACAGTGTTTTCGCTCTTTCATGGTTTTCCCTAGGGGACGTCGGGACTAAACTCTGTTCCATCGCTGCAGACATGGTGTGTGCGGCGGAGCAGAAAAAATCCCGGAGGTAATCATGAAATCGCTGATCGCAACGTTCGCTGCAGCTGCTGTCCTCGCCGTTCCCGCCGTCTCGTTCGCCCAACAGAACGCGCCCGTTACCCGTGCGCAGGTGAAGGCCGAACTGGTCCAACTGCAACAGGCCGGCTACAAGCTGGGCAGCGACCGCACGGACTACCCGGCAGGCATCCAGGCAGCTGAAGCTCGTGTGAACCCGCAACAGAACGTCGCCGCCGCCGACACGACCGGCTATGGCGCGCAACCGGCCGCCGCGCAGGAATCCGGCGCTCCGGCCGCAGCAAAGACCGGCTGGCAAGTCAAGCGTATCGCTGACGGCGCACCGGTCTACAAGGGTCGTTAATGGCGCGGCCGCCCCGGCGGCCGAACCCGACCCCATGTAGTACAAACAGCCCGTCGTTCCGCAAAGCGGAACGACGGGCTGTTTTTCATTGGTGGCGCGTGTCGCGGCGGCGGTCAATGCAGCGGGCGCGTGCCGCGCCCGATCTCCCGGAACAGCGCTTCCGCCGGCTCCAGTACCTGCAGCCACGTTTCGTCGTAGCCGCTCAGCGTGTCGAGCGCGTCGCGCAGCCGCTCGATCGCGAGGACCGGCAGCTCGACGCTGTGGCGCGTGGCGCCCGTCAGGTGCGCGACGCTCGCCAACTGGACGAGTGCATCGGCCGCCTCGGCGACGTCGGTCGCGAACAGCAGGTGCCGGTTGAGCAATTCGACCAGGCCGCTGGAACCGGCGAAATCGTCCGCATTGAGCTGCACGGAAAGAAACGTCGCATTGTTCATTGTCATGCTCCTCGTTGTCGTTGGATTACGCTGCGCATCACCGAGTATAGGCGGCGATCGAAGGGGAAAATGTGACGGAGCCGAGACGGCAGACGGCTGCGACGCGGGCGGAAGACCGGCGGCTGGGCCGCCGGACGGCCCGCGCGGTGCGGTTCGCGGGCCGCCGGCCCGCATCGGCGAGGCCGCAAGATTGTTGCCGGAACCTGCGCCTGTCGCGGTCCTGACCGCGACAAATGGTATCTTTGCCGGTCGGAGCGACGCGAAAAAGGGGCCGGTGAGCCTGTTCGCGCCGACGTTCCGCTGTGGAAACTGACGGCCGCGAGAGCGGTCGGATACTGGTTGGTCCGGCCGTCCGGCCGGACATCGTGCGTCGCGCGCCGGAGGGCGGTGGGCGGCGCAACGACGCAAATCCGGGAGGACCCTTGAGAAAAACTATTCCCATCCACGATTCGCTGGCGCACTGGCTGCCGCAGGCGGCGCTCGTCGCCGCGGCCGTCGCGCTGTCGGGCTGTACGCTGACGCCGTGGACCGACAACTGGCAGCCGGCGCGTTCGTCGGCGCCGATGTCGGCCGCGACGCCGGGCGTGATCGCAGGCTATTACCGCGTGAACCCGGGCGACACGCTCGCGGGCATCGCGAACGCCTACGGGCAGCGCGTGCAGGACGTGGCGAGCTGGAACCACATGGCGCCTACCGACGCGGTGTCGCCCGGCCAGGTGCTGCGCGTCGCGCCGCCTGCCGCGACGTCATTCGGGCAGCCGCCCGCGGCGGCCGCGCAGCCGGGCTCGCTCGCATGGCCGGCCACGGGCGTCGTCACGGCGCCGTTTGCGGCCGGCAAGACGCGCGGCGTCGTGATCGCCGCGTCCGGGCCCGACCGTTCGGTGCGGGCCGCGGCGAACGGGCGGGTGGTCTATGCCGGGTCCGGCGTCAAGGCGTACGGCCCGCTCGTGATCCTGAAGCACGACAACGGGCTCATCACGGCCTACGGTCACAACGGCAAGCTGCTCGTCAACGAAGGCGACGCGGTGCGCCAGGGCCAGCCGGTCGCCGAGATGGGCACCGACGCGAGCGGCCGTTCGACGTTCGAGTTCGAAGTCCGCCAGAACGGCAAGGTCGTCGATCCGATGAACTTCCTGCCGCGCAACGGCGGCTGACGAGCCGCATCGCCGCGTGTGCGCCGGGCGGCGCACACGCTCCCGCCTTCTTTCGCCTTCATCCTTCCTTCAGCGTCGCGGTGTCGGACTGTCTCGCGTGATTGCCGAGCCAGCGGATGCCCAATGCGAGCGCCGCCGCGCCGAGCGCGATCAGCGAGCACTGGATCGCGACCGGCAGGTAGCCGTGCGGCCGCGGATCGACGAACGGGTAGGGATACCAGTTCTCCAGCGCGCCGCGCACGAGCGTATAGCCGAGATAGACGACCGGAAAACCGAGCCACGCGAACGCGCTGCGCCGTGCGATCGGCGAGCGCGGCTCCACGTACAGCCAGTCGCACAGCATGACGAGCGGCACGATCCGGTGCAGCACCCAGTTGTTGAACGCCGGCGTGACATGGCGCAGCGCATCGAGCCGCGCGAGCAGGAGTTCGTAGACGATCGCGGTGATCAGCACGTACAAAACGGCCGCGCCGCGCATCGATTCGTAGCGGGCCGAGCCGGGGCGCGCGATCCGCCAGAGCCCCGCGGTCAGTATCGCCGACGCATAGAGGCTGCTCAGTTGCGTGAAATAGCTGAGGAAGTTGCCGAGATGGACCGCGGGCATGCCCCAGTAGCCGGCGATGCTGTGCAACGTCGTGGACACCGCGAGCAACGCGGCGGTCAGCCGGTAGGCCGCAACGAAGAACGCCTTGCTCATGATGCGCGCGCAACGTCGACACCAAAGCTTCATCGTGCCACAGCCGTTCCCGTGCGCGATGCGGATTTTCCATATGGCAGCCGCGCGGTGCGTGTTGACGATTGGTCGGATATTTGACCGCGCCGAGGGAAATCGGGCGCCCGTGCGGCTACAATCGTGGCAGCTCTGCCGGGCGCGGAGCCCGTTGCGGCATGCGCCCCTCCCCGCATACAACACGAGACGACGCATGAAAAACATCCTCGCGAAACAGACGCGCTACAGCTCGCCCGCGATCTTCTTCCACTGGGCCATCTTCCTGCTGGTGGCGCTGGCGTACCTGGCCATCGAGATCCGCGGGCCGAAAGGCAGCGACAGCCGGGTGTTCTGGATGAACGTGCACCTCACCGCGGGCACGTTCGTGCTCGTGCTGTCGGTGCTGCGTGTGCTGTGGCGGGTCGTCAGCCGCGTGCCGGAAGCCATTCCGCAGGCCGCGCTGCTGCGCTGGCTCTCGAAGCTCGCGCATTTTGCGCTCTACGTGTTCATCATCGCGCAGCCGCTGCTCGGCATCATGATGATCAACCTGGGCGGCAAGCCGGTGTCGCTCGACTGGCTCGGCGTGTCGTTCACGCTGTTCGGCCCCGACAAGGCGTTGCGGCCGACGATCAAGGAAGCGCACGAACTGATCGGCAACGCGTTCTACTTCGTGATCGGCCTGCATGCGCTGGCCACGTTGTACCACCATTTCATCCGGCGCGATAACGTGCTGCGGCGCATGGTGCCCTGATCGCCGCACTCCGGACGCGCGCAGCAGGCGGGGGGGGGGGGGGTTTTTTTTTTTAAACACCCGGCCCCCCCCGCTTCGTTTACCGTCATCCGCGGCTGGCCATCGAGGCGAACATTCTGTAACATCTCGGCTGTTTTTACATTCCGATTACTCGCCGCCGCGCATGCTGCACCGACATCGTCACCTGACCGCCTGGCTTGGCGTGCTCGCGATCTGGTTCGCGATCGCGGCGCCGCTGGTGTCGCAGTGGCGCATCGCGCAGGCGGCCACGCCCGACGCGATCGTCTGCAGTGCAGAGCATGGCGCGCATCGGTCGCCCGATGCGGGCCGCATGCACGATCATGCGCTGCATCTCGATGCGTGCGGCTATTGCGGATTCTTCGCGCACAGCCCCGCGATCGGCGCGCCTGCCGCCGCGTCGTTCGCTTCCGTTTCCGTCGTTTCCGTTTCCGCCGCCGCGCCGCCAGCCGTCGCGGCGCGCGCCGACCGCTATCCGCGCGCGTATCCACGCGCACCGCCCGAGCGCGCCTGACGCGCTGTCTTCCGTTCTTTCCACCGCCGATATCCGTGCGGCCCGTCGAGGCCGCGTGGAGGGCGTCACTCGGGCTTTCGATCATGACCATTTTCCAGTTGCGTGCGCCGCGGGCGTCACGCAATGCCTGTGCGCGGCGCGTGCCGCGCATGTTGAAACTCACCGTTCCCGCGCTCGCCGTCGGCGCGCTGGCCGCGACCGCCGCCGCGGCCGAAACGGCGCGCGCGGCCGGCGCG